>VFKJ01000313.1 GCA_009885595.1 Myxococcales bacterium
ATCGACTGAAATGGAGGCGTTACCAAGGGGCAGACTGGCTCTGGAGGTGTTGCGCCTGTTGCAGGTGTTGCAGATGTTGCAGGCGTTGCAGGCTGCAGGTGTTGCAGTGCGGATCTGGTCCCTCGACTGCGCGGGATGAACGGGGACATCACGTCCCGGTTTCAGGGCTCCCGGAAGGGCCCGCACACCTATTTCATATCGAGGAAAATTAACGGCGCCGCGAGCCCTTGCCGGTGGGCCTGGCCGGCTTGGCAGCGGGCCTGGGCTCTTCCGCCGCGCTGGCGCCCTCCTGCCCCTGGGCCGCCTCCAGCTCCTGGGCGGCCTCTGGGGGCAGGCCCTTCTCGACCGGGACGGTGCCGTCGGCGTTGGGCTTCTCGTCGAGGGTGACCGGGTTCTGCTCGGAGACCCCGCGCTGCACCTCGATCTCCTTGGACCCCTCGGCGTCGGCCTTCTTCTTCGCCTCCGCGGCCTTCTCCTTCTCTTCCAGGTCCTTCACGAGCTGCTTGCCCTGCTCGTAGGTCGCGCGATCTTTCTTCAGCGAGTCGCGGGCCCACTGCTTGGGGTCGACGCCGTTCTTCTCGAGCACGGCCTTCTCGGCGTTGGCGAGGTCCTTCGTCATCTGGCCGCGCTCCTCGCGGCTCAGCTCGCTGGACTTCTTGTTGCCGTACTTCGCGTTGACCTCGGCCTGGGCCTGTCGCTGCTCGCGCGCGATGACGGCCGACTTCTCGGGCGCGATGGGCTCATCGGCTGCCAGCGCGAGACACAAGGTGAGGAGGGTGATCGACATGGGAAGACCTCCGTGAGGTCCTCGACAAGGTAGCGCAGCTGGGCGATTACTTCTTGCAGGTCGAGCAGGCCTCGTTGAACCGGGCGCACTCTTCCTGGGCCGTCACGCAGCGCTTCTGGTAGTCGGCGCGATCGGCGTTCCGGCCGGCGATCTCACAGGCGGTCTCCGAGAGCTTGCAGACCTTCGACTTGAGGGCGCAGGTCTCGCTGCACTCGCTGTTCGTCTTGGTGCCGTACTCCTCCAGCTGGGCGGCCAGGGTGTCCATCTTCTCTTCGTCGGACCCACCGAGGTTCGGGCCACCGGTGCTCTTCGGGCACGCCAGGAGGACGAGCGCTGCGGCGAGGGACGCGAACAGGAGGCGGGTCATGAGCGGACTCGTAGACCGGGCCCACTACCTCAGCAACCTTTTCACGGACCCGGAACGGAAGGCGCGGTGCTGGTCGGCCGCCTCTGAGGGGGCGGGCGCGGCTTGTTCTTCTCCTGCAGGTAGAAGAAGGCGGTGAGCGCCAGCACCAGGACGATGGCGATTCGGCGCAGCCACTCGTCGCGGGCGCGATCGGGTGAGGCCTCGAACGCGGCGGCCGCCTGGATTTGCCTCGCCTCGAGGGTCAGGCGGTGATCGCTGAGCCGGTCCCAGAGGTTTCGAACCTCGGCCCCTTCCCCCGCGGGCGCGGTGCGCCGGTCGAGCATCACCTCGATCTCCGCAGGCTCGCGTTCATCTGGCACGCGGGCGGTGCCGCCGGACAGGACGTCCAGGAAGGCGCGGAAGACGAGGCGCTCCAGCTGGGGCAGGTCGAGCCGGTAGAGGGTGGCCAGCTCGGGAAAGGGTGTCTGGGCGAGGGCGACCCGCTTGACGAGCTCCGCCGAGCGGGGCGGGGCGGCGGTGAGCAGGCGGAAGAGAGCGTCGACCTCGGACATGGAGTTGACGATGTACTGCCAAATTCTTGAGCCCGTGTCGTGGGTCCCTACGCTGGGGGGATGGCTTTCCCAAAGGTGCTGGTGGTGGTGCTCGCACTCGTCGCGTCGAGCTCGTTCGCCGCGGAGACCATGCGCATCGCGGTGGGCCCTGAGTCGTCCAGGGTGGTGGTGGAAGGCGGCGCGCTACGGGTGGGCGCGGACGCCGACGACGCCGTGTTCGAGCCGTTCGCCTCTACGAAGGTGACGCTCTGGCTGGTGGGCGGAAAGCTGCTCGTCGAGGGCGAGGCGCTGGGGGCGATGGCGTTGCGGTTTCGCTCGGGAGAAGAGGGCGCAGGGGCGATCTCGGTGAACGGCACCCGGGTGAAGGGCGACGTGGTGGTGCTGCCCGGCAAGTCGCAGCTGGCGGCGGTCAACGTGCTGGGGCTCGAGGACTACCTGGTCGGGGTCATCGGCAGCGAGATGCCGAAGTCGTTCCCGCCGGAGGCGCTCAAGGCCCAGGCGATCGCCGCCCGCACCTACGCGCTCAACAAGAAGCTCGAGCAGTACGGCAAGCCGTACCACCTGGGCAGCTCGGTCATCAGCCAGGTCTACAAGGGGCTGGACGTCGAAGATCCGCTCACCCGCGAGGCGGTGGAGTCCACCCGCGGGCTGGTGATGACCTGGCAGCTGCAGCCGATCGAGGCCTACTTTCACTCGAGCTGCGGCGGCCGCACCGAGGCGGGCTTCGAGGCGCTGGGCCGCGACCTGCCCTATCTGCAGGCGGTGGATTGTCCCTGCGGACGGCTCTCCACCAGCCATTGGACGCTCAACTTGAAGCCGGCGGATCTCAAGTCGCTGGGGGCGGCGAAGGGCGGGGCGGTCAAGGTGCAGGGTCGCTCCCCGACCGGGCGGGCGCGGCGGGTGGAGGTCGGCGCGCGCAGCGTGGACGCCGTCACCTTCCGCGAGCGCATCGGCTACATGAAGTTGAAGAGCCTCGCGTTCGAGATCCAGAAGTCGGGTGATGGCTGGAAGGTGGAAGGCACCGGCTTCGGCCACGGCGCGGGGCTCTGCCAATGGGGCGCGCGCGTGTACGCGGAGAAGGGCTGGGACTACCGGAAGATCCTCCTGCACTACTACCCGGGCGTGGAGCTGCAGACGCTTTACGAGTGAAGTGCGGAGCCGAGCCGGTAGCGGCCGAAGGCTGCGCGAGACGACGCGGAGCGAAGCGGAAGCGTCGGCCGAGGTGAGGCGACCATGAAGCAGCGCTGGGAGCTCGAAGCACACGAGGGACTGCCGTACCGGTATTGCTTACCCGCTGGCTACGATCCCGCGCGCACGCGCTATCCGCTGGTCGTCTATCTCCACGGCAGCGGCGAGCGCGGTGACGACACCACCTCGCACCTGACGAACGGCGTGCAGACGCTGGAGTCCTGGCCGGTGATCGCGGTTGCTCCGCAGTGCCCGCGCGACGACACCTTCGGCGGCAGCTGGTACGGCGGGGAGTCGCGCACCCAGCGCAAGGTGGTGAGCCTGGTGCGGGAGCTCGCGAAGCGCCGCTCGGTCGATTCGCAGCGCATCTCGGTCATCGGCTTCTCGATGGGCGCGATCGGCACCTGGGATCTCATCGAGCGGAACCGGGAAATCTTCGCCGCCGCCGTGCCGATCGCCGGCGACCTCAACCCGGAGTCAGCGCGCGCGCTCGTCGACTTTCCCATCTGGGCGTTCCACGGCGAGCTCGATCGCCTGGTGCGCAACGAAGCGGTCCGGCGGGTGGCGGCGCTGATGAAGCAGCTGGGCGGCGTGTTTCGCTACACCGAGCTGCCCGGCGTCGGTCACGACTCGTGGAAGGCGGCGTTCGAGAACCCCGAGCTGCAGAGCTGGTTACTTGCTCAGCGTCGGTGAACCGTCGAGTTGGCGCATGGATCAGAGAGCCGGGAAGAAGGCGGTCGTTGAGGGTCGGCGAGTTCCTTGCCCGACTCGCGCTGGCCTCTCTGCACGTCGCTCCAGTCGCTCACTTCACTCGGCTTCGTGATGGTGAGGTCGGGGGTGGGGCGGGGGGCTCAGCCCACTATGCGCGTTTGTCACTCAAAACGGCTCTGTGCGACATTCACGCAAGAAGGGCGCGCGCGGACCGGTCCAGAGTGGTGCAGTTCGGGGCCGATTCGCTCTCGATTCCGCCCCGAATTTTCAGTGGGGCTGCCCCAGGAGCCGCTGAGTGACATTTACGCATAGTGGCGTGGAACCTTCGGCCGGAGGGCCCACTGGGTCACGTGAGGATCCTCGGCCTGGCCGACGGGCCTGCGCGAGTTGAGCACCGCCCAGAGCCATCGCCGACTGCGTCCCTCAAGGCGCTTCTGGCAGCTGCCGCCGACCTGGCTTAGGGCGACCTCGCCGTGCACACCGACGACTTCGACTTCCAGCTCCCCGCGGAGCTGATCGCCCAGGCGCCCCTCGCTTCCCGCGACGCGAGCCGCTTGCTGCACGTGCGAACACCCAGTGGGCAGGTACAGCATCGGCTCTTCCGCGAGCTGCCTTCACTGCTCCGCGCCGGAGACTTGCTCGTGTTCAACGACTCCCGCGTGATCCCCGCGCGGTTGATCGGCAAGAAGAAGGGCACCGGCGGACGGGCGGAGCTGCTGCTCGTTCGCCCCGCGACCGACGTGCAGACCGAAGCCGCGCTCAAGGCCAACGCCGCCGGCACGGTGTGGACCTGCCTGGGCCAGTCCTCAAAGGGCTTCCGCCCCGGCATGGAGCTGGAGTTCGAGGCGGGGCTGACGGCCACGGTCATCACCGCGCCCGGCGGCGGCGAGTACCAGGTGAAGTTCACCTCGCCGATGAACACCCTCGAGCAGGCGATCGCGCGGGCGGGGAAGCTGCCGCTGCCGCCGTACATCACCCGCGACGTGGAGCTGGCGGACGCCGAGCGGTACCAGACGATCTACGCGCAGAAGGTCGGCTCGGTGGCCGCACCGACGGCGGGCCTGCACTTCACGGAGGAGACGTTTGCCGAATTGGAGAGGCGGGGCGTGCAGAAGGCCTTCGTTTCGCTCGAGGTCGGGCCGGGCACGTTCATGCCTGTTCGCGAAGGACCGGTCAGCGAGCACAAGATGCACGAGGAGCGGGCGTTCATTCCCGCGGACACCGCTCAGTTGATCAGGACCGCGAAGCAGGAAAAGCGACGCGTGATCGCCGTGGGGACGACGGTCGTACGGACCTTGGAGAGCTGGGGTTCGACCCCTCACCCCGAGAGGTTTGCGACTTCGATCTTCATCACCCCGGGGTTCCGCTTTCAGATCGTCGACGCCCTCGTCACCAACTTCCACCTGCCCAAATCGACCCTGGTGATGTTGGTCAGCGCCTTC
>VFKJ01000414.1 GCA_009885595.1 Myxococcales bacterium
CAGGCCGCCGGTCCCGGCGCCTCCCCCCGCGCCCGTCGCCCCCCCCGCGGTGACCTTCACCCCCATCGGCAAGCTGGCAGCGCCGCCCAGGCCCCCGCCGCCCGCGCTCGAAGATCAGTTCTTCAGCGACACCGACGGGAAGAACTCGCAGCCGCTGTCGGTGGAGAACCAGGTCCCCCTGCGCGGAAATCGCACCTGGGCGATCGTGATCACCGCCGGCCTGGCGCTGGGCATCATCGTGGGCATCGTCATCGCGAACGGCGACCCCGACGAGGTCGTCACCCCCGCTGACTCCGGCGTGACGGTGGTCACCGCGCCGATCGACGCCGGTGAGGAGGTCGTCGATGCCGGTGAGGTGGCGACGGCGCTCGTTCCCGAAGCAGAGGTCGATGGGGGTGAGGCGCTGGTGGAAGCGTCCGTCGACGCGGGCTTGGGCCCAGTCGCCGCCGCCCTGGACGCAGGCGCTCCGATGCTTGCCGCCGTGGTGGATGCGGGGGGCGCGGTGGTCGACGCGGGTTCGGCGCTGGCGCTGCTGGTGAAGGACGCCGGCGCTCCGCTCGCGTCGATCGACGCGGGAACGCTGGCCGCCACTGCCAGGGACGCGGGCAGCGTGCTCGCGCTGGCCCCGAAGGACGCGGGGGTCGCCTCGCCCATCAGTGAGGACTCGGAGCTGGCCAAGCTGGTGGACGAGGCCAAGGCCGCGCTGGTCGGGCAGAAGTACCGCAAGGCGGTGCAGCTCTACCGCGACGCCATCAAGCTCCAGCCCGAAGATGCGTCGCTGCGCTCGGGCCTGGGCATCGCGTTGGTGATGTCCGATCTCGGGTACAAGGAAGCGATTCCGTACCTGAAGGACGCCGTCAAGGACGACCCGACCAGCCACCAGGCGTGGCTGGCGCTGGGCATCGCCTTCCAGAACCTCGGCCGCGACGCGGAAGCGAAGACTCCCTACAAGGAGTTCCTCAAGCTCAAGCCCAGGGGAGCCCAGGCCGAGGAAGTGCGCGCGGCGCTGCAGGCGATCCCGTAATTGTCTCCCTCTCCCCGCGAGCGGGGAGAGGGTCGGGTGAGGGGCCGATCAGGATCGACTCGCGCCGAGCCGCGGAATAGAGCAACGCCGTGCTGTGCCTGGGTATCGAGACCTCGTGTGACGAGACCGCGGCGGCCGTCGTGCGCGATGGCCGGGTCGCGCTCTCCGACGTGGTCTCCACGCAGATCGACATCCATCGCCGCTGGGGCGGCGTCATCCCCGAGCTCGCCAGCCGCAACCACGTGCTGCAGGTGATGCCGGTGATCGACGAGGCGCTCAAGCGAGCCCAGGTCTGGCTCGGTGACCTCGACGTCATCGCGGTCACCTCGGGGCCCGGGCTGCAAGGCGCGCTGCTGGTGGGCCTGCAGGTCGCCAAGTCGCTCAGCCTCGCCAGCGGAGTGCCGCTGGTGGGCGTCAATCACCTCGAGGGTCACCTGCTCGCGATTCGCCTCGCGGCCGACGCGCCCGAGCCGCCCTTCCTGGGGCTGGTGGTCTCGGGCGGGCACACCACGCTCTACGAAGTGCCCGCGTTCGGCACCTACCTGAAGCTCGGTTCCACCCGCGACGACGCGGCCGGAGAGGCCTACGACAAGGTGGCCCGCCTGCTGGGGCTCCCGTACCCCGGGGGACAGCCGATCGACGAGCTCGCGCAGCAGGGCGACCCGAAGGCGATCGCGTTTCCCCGCGCGCTCAAGAGTCACGAGATCCTCGATTGGTCTTTCTCCGGCCTGAAGACGGCGGTGCTGCACCACGTGCAGACGCACGGCTTGCCCACCGGCCAGGCGCTGGCCGACGTCTGCGCTTCGTTTCAGGAAGCGGTCGCCGATGCGCTCACGAAGAAGGTGATGCTGGGCGCGAAGAAGGCGGGCGCCACGCAGCTGGTGCTCTGCGGCGGGGTGGCGGCGAACTCGCGGCTGCGGGCGCTGGCCCAGGAGCGCGCCGATGAAGCGGGCCTCAAGCTCTACCTGCCGCCCAAGCGCCTGTGCACGGACAACGGCGCGATGATCGCGGTGGCGGGCGCGGAGGCCTTCCGGCGCGGCGTCCGCTCGGAGCTCTCCCTCAACGCAGAGCCGTCCTGGAGGTTGTGATGGCCGAGCACCCGAGAGATCTCCTCAAGAAGTTCGGCCTGCAGCCCAAGCACAGCTGGGGGCAGAACTTTCTGTCCGACGAGCGGGTGCTGGAGCGCATCGCCGACGAAGCCGCGCTGCGTCCCGGCGAGCCTTGCCTCGAATTGGGTCCGGGGCTGGGCCACCTCACGCGGTTTCTGCTCGCGACCGGCGCGAAGGTGACGGCGGTCGAGCGCGATCGCGACATGGTGAAGGTGCTCGAGCGGCAGAAGCTCGAGGGCCTCACCCTGGTCGAGGGCAACGCCGCGGAGATCGACTTCGCGAAGATCGCGAACGCCGACCAGGTGGTGGTGGTCGGAAACCTGCCGTACCACCTGTCGAGCCCCATCCTCTTCGAGGTGCTCGACCAGGCGCAGCACGTCTCGCGCGCCGTGTTCACGCTGCAGAAGGAAGTGGTCGAGCGCGTCGCCGCGCCCGCCGGAACGCGGGAAGGGGGCGTGCTCACCCTGATGCTCGCCTTGCACTTCCAGGCACAGAACGTGTTCGACGTGCCCGCGGCGATGTTCCACCCGCCTCCGAACGTGGACTCCGCGGTGCTCAAGCTGACCCGAAGGCCGAAGCCGTTGGCCGAGGTGAAGGACGAAGCGCGCTTCCGCAAGGTGGTGAAGGCGGGCTTCGCGCAGCGGCGCAAGACGCTCAGCAACTCGCTCAAGAGCGACAAGACGCTCAGCTCTGACTGGGCGCCGGTGCTGGAGAAGGCCGGCGTCGACGGTCAGCGCCGCGCCGAGACGCTCAGCGTCGAAGAGTTCGCCGCCATCGAGCGCGCGCTCGGCTGAGCCGCGAACTCGTTCACTGCTTCATCGAGCGCGGGTGCCGCTGAACCAGCTGCCGGTGCCGAAGCCACGCGAGTGTGCGTATTGCCCCGAGGTCCACGTCCAGCCCTCGAGACCGGCGACCATCTCCTGCAGCTCAGAGGGCTCGTAGGAGCGCATCGAGCTCACGGTGCCGTCCCACGCCGCAGCCGCGAGCGCCACGGGACTGAGCCACGAGATCAGCGCGCGGGAGAGGTGACGATCTTTCGCGAGCACCGGCGTCGCCATCAGCGCGGCGAGCCCCACCGGCGCCATCGCGGCGAACGAGAGGGGATTGCGCACGAGGCCCTCGGCGATGAACACCCCCGGCGCATTCTCACAGGCCCCGCGCAGCGCCTGCCGCGCCAGCTCAGGCGGGAAGTGGTGGAGCGCGTTGATGATCACCCGCACGCGGCCCTCGCCGAGCGTGGGCGAGATGTTCGTGGCATCGACCGGCTCGCGCACGAAGTCGAGCCGCTCGGAGCGCAGCGCTTCCCACTGCGCGACGTTGGGGAACAGGTCCGACATCAGGAAGTGCACGTCGTGGCCGCGCTTCGCCATCGCCTCGGAGAGGATCGCCGCCGGTCCACCGGCTCCCGCGGCGAGATCGAGCACCTTCGAGGTGCCCGCAGCGTCCAGGCAGCGCGCCAGCGGCGCGACCAGCCCGTCCATCAGGGAGCCCCAGCGAATCGCCCGGCTCAGCGCCTCGACGAGCGTGTCTCGGAGGACGGCTGGCGCCCAGGCGGCGTCGTTGAACTCGAAGAGTTGGAGCCGCGGCAGCGCCACGACTTCAGTCCATCGGGTGAAGCTTCTTCAGCGCGGCGATCACCTTCTCGCGCGCGAGCGTGCGGCGAGGCTGGTGCGCAGGGGGCAGCGGCTTCTTCGAAGGCGTCTGCTCCACCGCCGCCTTCGCGCGCGTCAGCACGCTGGTCGGGATCTTCACTTTCTTCTTCACGCGTAGCGCTTCTGGGCGATGGCGCGCAGGAGCCCTCCGTTGGCCTCGAGGAAGCGGCGGAACTCGCCCTCGTCCAGGCGCATGCGGGTGAGCACGCCGTGGATGAGCTCGTCGACCGGCCGCGCATCGGCCTTCTTGAGCTCCATGGCGATCTTCAGCATCGCCACGCCGTAGAGCGGGCTCGCCGAGAGCTCGACCGGCAAAGTTTCCGTCTGGGCTGCTTCCAGCGCGACGACCGTCGACTGCTTCCCCCTCGGGATGGCCATGACATGACCATACGTGACGTCACATGTGCGGTCAATGAACGGCTTGATCTTGCTGGCGTTTCTTGAACTTCCGTTGCGCGTCAAAACCCCTTGTGGTTGTGTGACTGACCTTCATTTCGGGCCGGTAAATCGGCCTGGGCGCGCATGAAACTGGACCATCGCTACATCGTCGTCGAGGGTCCGATCGGCGTCGGAAAATCCTCGCTCACCAACATCGTGGCGGAGCGCTTTGCGGCGCGCCGGGTGATGGAGGTGGTGGAAGAGAACCCCTTCCTCGCCAGCTTCTACGGCGACCGCGCGAAGTACGCGTTCCAGACGCAGATGTTCTTTCTGCTCTCGCGCTTCCGCCAGCAGCAGGAGCTCTTCCAGCAAGACCTCTTCGCCTCGGTGACGGTGAGCGACTACCTCTTCGCGAAGGACCGCATCTTCGCGGCGCTGACGCTCGACGAGAACGAGATGGGGCTCTACGAGCGCATGTTCGAAGCGCTGGGGCCCCGCGTCACCAAGCCCGATCTGGTCATCTACCTGCAGGCCCGGATGGACGTGCTGCTGGGCCGCATCAAGAAGCGCGCGCGCGACTTCGAGCGGAAGTTCGACGCCAGCTACCTCGAGTCGTTGTGCAAGGCCTACAACGACTTCTTCTTCCACTACACCGACACCCCGCTGTTGGTCGTCAACACGTCCGACATCGACTTCGTCAACAACCCGGAAGACCTGGAGAACCTGATGCAGGTCATCCGCCAGACACGCAAGGGCACGGTGCATTACCAGCCGCTGCCCAGCAGGAAGTAAGAAGACCGTTAGAGCAACCGCACGCAGTCAGTCCTGGTCGACGGCGACTCCTTCAACAAGAGCGGCGAAGCGACAGTAGCTTCAGGGCATCACCCGCAGTCCAAGAAGCAGGAGGTGAACCGTGGGAAACCAGGTCACCATCCACACGCTCAAGAAGCTCAAGACCTCAGGTCAGAAGATCTGCATGGTCACCGCCTACGACGCGACGTTCTCGCGGCTCTTCGACGAGGCGGGCGCTGACGTGCTGCTCGTCGGAGACTCGCTCGGCATGGTGTTCCAGGGTCACGACTCGACCCTCCCCGTGACGATGGATCAGATGGTCTACCACTCGCGCGCCGTCACCCGCGGCGCCAAGCGGGCGCACGTGGTGGGCGACATGCCCTTCATGAGCTACCAGAACTCGGTCGACCAGGCGGTCACCAACGCCGGCCGGCTCGTCGCCGAGGGTGGCGTGGGCAGCGTGAAGCTCGAGGGCGGCGCGGAGTTCTGCGACGTCGTCACCCGCATCGTGCGCGCGTCGATTCCGGTGATGGGCCACCTGGGTCTCACCCCGCAGTCGATTCACAAGATGGGCGGCTACGTGGTGCAGGGCCGCGACGAAGACACCGCGCGCAAGCTGCTCGATGACGCCGTCGCGCTGGAACAGGCCGGCTGCTACGCGCTGGTGCTCGAGGGCGTGCCGCTCGAGCTGGCCAAGACCATCACCGCGCGCCTCTCGATCCCCACCATCGGCATCGGCGCCGGCAAGCACTGCGATGGCCAGGTGCTCGTCTGTTACGACCTGCTGGGCCTCAACCCGCACTTCAAGCCGAAGTTCGTCAAGCACTACGCGATGCTCAGCAATGACGTGAACAGCGCGGCGAAGACGTTCTTCGACGAGGTGCGAAGCGGCTCGTTCCCAGACGAAGAGCACTCCTTCCGCAGCACCACCATGCGCCTGGTGGCCAGCAACCCCGACGTGGAACCCAGCGAGCGGGACGAGAAGCACAGCGTGTTCGGCGTTCCGGTCTAGCGCATGTCGATTCCAGTGGTGTGGAAGACGCCGGGTGAGGTGAGGGCCTGGGTCAGGGCGCTGCAGCGACGCGGGCAGACCCTCGCGCTCGTTCCCACCATGGGCTTTCTCCATGAAGGCCACCTCTCGTTGATGCGCGAAGGGGGGCGCCGCGCCGACGTGGTGGCCGCGTCGATCTTCGTGAACCCGACCCAGTTCGGGCCGAAGGAAGACCTCTCCACCTACCCGCGCGACCTCGAGGGAGATCTGCAGCGCTGCGGCAGCGCGGGCGTCGCCGGGGTGTACCTGCCCGAGCCTTCCACCGTGTACCCACCCGGCTACCAGACGTACGTGAACGTCGAGGAGGTCAGCCAGGGCCTCGACGGGGACAAGCGGCCCGGCCACTTCCGCGGGGTGGCCACCGTGGTGGCGAAGCTGCTGGCGCTGTTCCGCCCCGAGGTGGCGCTCTTCGGCGAGAAGGACTTCCAGCAGCTGCAGGTGATCACCCGCCTCGCGGCCGATCTCGAGCTGGGCGTCGAGATCGTCGGCATGCCCACCATCCGCGAGCCCGACGGCCTGGCGATGAGCTCGCGCAACAGCTACCTCTCGGCGGAGGAGCGGCAGCGCGCCCTGGGGCTGTCCCGGGGGCTGTTCTCGGCGCAGCGGCTCGCGGCGGGCGGTGAGGCCGACGTGGCGAAGCTGCTCGCGGCCATCCGCCAGGAGCTGGTCAAGGTGCAGGCCCGCGAGGACTACGTCGAGATCGTCGACTCCAGCCGCCTGGCTTCGCTCTCCAGGCTCGAGAGCGGGGCGCCCGCGCGCGCCCTGATCGCGGCTTTCATCGGCAAGACGCGCCTGATCGACAACGTGGCCCTGCCGCTGGGCGCACAGGCTCTTTCGTAACCAGACCGTCTGCCCCCTCGACATTCAGCAGCCGTTGTCACAGAGAGCGCGCAGACATGGCGGCCGAGAAGCTCAACCCTGACGAGATCCTCATCACCGAGAACAGGCGCGCGCGCTTCGACTACGAGTTCGATGACACCGTCGAGGCGGGGATCCAGCTGACCGGCAGCGAGGTGAAGGCGCTGCGAGCCGGGGAAGCCAACCTGTCCGACTCGTACGCCCAGCCCGAGCGGAACGAGCTGTTCCTCTGCAACGCCCACATCGGCGCCTACAAGCCTGCCTCGGCGTTCAGCCACACGCCCATCCGCAAGCGGAAGCTGCTCCTTCACCGGGTGGAGATCGATCGCTGGGCGACGAAGGTGAAGGAGCGCGGTTACTCCATCATCCCGTTGGTGATGTACTTCAAGAACGGCAAGGCGAAGCTCAAGCTGGGGTTGGGCAAGGGCAAGTCAGGGCTCGACCGACGCGACACGATTAAGGACAGGGAAGCGAAGCGCGAGATGGACCGCGCAATGCGCAGACGGTGATGGACGTGACCGACCGCAAACTCAAAGAGAAGAAGGACCGCGTGCTGGGCGCCCTCGAGCAGGGCATGACCCAGCTGCACCTCGATGCCCGGCGCCCTGGGGTGCTGGTGCCCGAGCAGTTCCGCGGCGAACACCACCTGGTGCTCAACGTGAGCTATCGCTTCGACCCGCCCGATCTCTCGGTGAGCGAGTGGGGGGTGCGGCAGACGCTCTCGTTCGGCGGCAGCCGCTTCACGGTGGGCATCCCCTGGTCGGCGCTCTACGCGGTCGCCTCGCTCGCCACGCGCGAGTTCTGGATGTTCCCCGATGACATGCCGCAAGAGCTGGCGGACTCCGCGACCGAGAAGGCGAAGCTGCCTCCGTCGGTGGATCCGGACGCTGAGAAGGGCGCCCGGGCGGTGCTGCGCGAGGTGGTGATGGAGAAGCGCGCCGAGGGCGACGAGGGGCCGCCCGAGCCGCCGACCGCGCCGCGCCGCGGGCACCTGCGGGTCGTGAAGTAGGGCTCCGTTCGGCCTGAGCGGAGTCGAAGGCTCAGCGCCGCTTCTGCCAGGCCGCCAGTGACGCCCGCGCCCGGCTGGCGACGGCCAGCTTGAGCAGGGGAGTCCACCCGAGCACCAGCCCCGCGGGGCCCAGCGCCTGCCGGCTCCAGCGCCAGAAGTCGAAGGAGTCGACGTGGCGGACGATCTTCCCGCCCGCGAAGGTGAAGCGCGCGTCGATCACGTTGTGGACCTTGCGCTTGCCGCCGAAGCGGTACCACGCCTCCCAGTGAGCAGACCCGGTGCTGTCGTCGGCCTTCACGTCACGGAACTCGAGGCGGAATTCCTTCGCCTGCTGGCAGAGCATCGTCCACATGTCGCCGACCGCCGCGCCGCGCAGCTCGGGAAACGCGGGATCGCTGAAGTGTGCGTCGGGCGCATACGCCGCGCGCATCACAGCGGCGTCCTGCCGCGCGAACGCCGTGTAGAAGTCGGTGAGCAGCTGTTCGTTGGGGTGCACGGCTTCAGCGCCTGACGACCAGCACGGGGCAGGGCGCGTGGTGCACCACCCGGTCGCTCACCGAGCCCATCAGGAAGCGCTGGGCGGCGTTGTGTCCGCGCGCGCCGACCACCAGCAGCTCGACGCCCAGGTTCTTCGCCACCTCGCAGATGGTGTCGACGGGCTCGCCCAGCTCCACCCGGTTCACGATCTTCAGCTCGGGCCGTTCCTTCGCGATGTGCTCGATGATCGCCTCGGCCTGCTTCACGTCTTCTTCCGAGCGCGCCCGCGAGGTGGTCACGTAGCCCGAGAGCGGGCCCACGGGGATCACCTGCGGCGTCTCGATCACGAACAGGAAGGTGAGCTCGGCCTGCGTCTGGGTCGCGAGATCCATCGCGAAGTGAGCGGCATCGACTGAGGGCTTGGATCCATCGACGGCGGCGAGAATTTTTCTGACCATGGCGAGGCCACGGTCTTACTTCTTCAGGCGAATGTCGAGGGTCACCGGCTGGCCTCCCTTGAACTGGCCTTCCCAGCGCTTGAAGCCGGGGAGCTGGAGCACCACCGGGGTGTCGCCAGTCCACAGGTTATCGCCCGCCCACGGCGTCTGACCCACCACCTTGCCGCCCAGGACGATCGTCGCGCCCGGGGGCTCGGAGCTGATGACGATCGGGGGCTGGTCCGCACCCAGCTGTCCGAGCAGGCCCGACTCGCGCACGCCGTCGGAAGTGGGGACGTCGAGCTTCGGCTGGAAGACCAGCAGCGCGCCCAGGGCCACCACCCCGAGGAAGAGCGCGCCGACCACCACCCTGGGCGCCCACGACCGCGGAGGCTTTGGAGGGTCGTCGCGGACGTTCTCGATGCGGGGCTCGATCACCTTTGGGGCGACCTCGGCGAGCTCGAGCTTCTCTTCCTGGCCAGGTGGTCCGCCGACGGCCTCCACGTCGCCGAAGCGCTGCTCCAGCCGGCCGTCCGCATCCAGCGCGGCCGGGCCCTGGAAGATCTCGTCGCCCTCTTTCTGGTCGGTCACGGTGCGCATTGTGCCGGGTTTGGGGTCGCTGTGCCTGGGCGCATGGCGTATGGCCCCCTCGTGACTGCAGTCCAGAAACCGCG
>VFKJ01001157.1 GCA_009885595.1 Myxococcales bacterium
ATCGCCGCGGCGAGCCCGACCACGGCCAGCGAGATGCCGGTGTCTTTGATGTCCCAATGAAAGCGGTACTCGGTGAAGAGCACCCAGGTGCTCTCGAGGCTGCGCTGCGCCACGCCCACGAGGAAGACGGTGATGCCCAGGCCCAGCACCACCGGGTACTTCGAGAGCGCGGTCAGGGTGCCCACCGGGTTGGCGCGCGCCCACGAGAAGCTGCGGCGGTTCGCGGGGGCCAGTGACTCCGGGAGCACGAACAGGCCGTACATCGCGTTGGTGAACGACAAGCAGGCGGCCGCGACGAAAGGCACGCGAATGCCCGCCAGCGACGGGTAGCCGGTGAGCTCGGCGAGGAAGTGGGGGAGCGGCAGCTCCATCGTGCCCAGGAACGCCGAGAGCAGCGGGCCCGCGATGAAGCCCAGGCCGAAGGCCATGCCGATGAGGCCGAAGTTCTGGGCGCGCTTCTCCGGGGGGCTGACGTCGGCGATGTACGCCGCCCCGGTGCCGATGGAAGCGCCACACAACCCCGCCACCATCCGCCCCAGGAAGAACCACGCCAGCGAGGGCGCGAAGGCGAGCAGCACGTAGTCGAAGCCCGCGCCAAACATCGAGATCAGCAGCACCGGCCTGCGGCCGTAGCGATCCGACAAGCTGCCCATGATGGGCGAGAAGATGAACTGCATCAGCGCGTAGGCCGAGGCCAGCGCGCCTACGTAGAACGCGCCGCGGGTGGCGTCGTTGCCGACGAAGCTCTCCACCAGCCGCGGGAGAATGGGGATGACGAGCCCGATCCCCAGGATGTCGAGGAAGAGGGTGACGAGGATGAAGCTGAGGCCCGCCTTGCGTGACGCCATCGCGGGCGCAGCCCTACTTCATCTGCCACTTGAACGTCTCATTGACCGTCATGTCGCCCGTCTGGAAGTGCACCGTCTGGGTGCGCTGCAGGGGCAGCCCGGTGGCGTCGGCGATGCACAACGAGGCCTCGGCCATCGCCTTGCCTTCCACCTGGAGCGTGTAATCGACGCGCTTGCAGGTCTCGCCCGCGAAGGTCTCGCTGGCGCCGTCCTTCGGCGCGATCGCCTTGACCCACTCGTCGTAGCCGCCGTCGGACTTTTCGATGGGCTGATCCGTCGCCAGCTTCACCAGGTTGTGCAGCAGGCCCATGCGCGCGATCGCCAGCGACATCGCCTCCCCCAGCTTGGCGGCCGGAGGGTCGCGGTGCGACGACACCGACGGCCCCTTGGTGGTGGTGCGGGTGGTGCCGCTCGCGTCGCGCGAGTCGAGCTCGACCTGCACCAGCTCCGACTTGAAGTTGCCTTCGGCCACCAGGTGCAGCGCGTTGCCGTCGCCCAGCTCGAGCGTGCCGGTCAGGTGCGCGACGTTCTCGCCCTTCGAGTCGAGCTCGAAGCTGCCGGTGAGGTTCTTCCCCCCCAGGAGCGCGCGCTCGGCGTGCGCCAGCCGCTCAGCGGCGGTGGCGCCATCGGGAACGGGGCGGGGGCCCGAGGCACAACCCGCCAGAACGGTCAGGAACAGGAGTCTCTTCATGGCGCCACCACCATCGCAGTCGTCAGGGTCTTGAGCAGCCGCTCCGCTTCGTGCGCGGTGGCGGCCTTGGGGTCGAGATCGCGGCAGCGCTCCAGCGAGGTGC
>VFKJ01000045.1 GCA_009885595.1 Myxococcales bacterium
ACGCCGCCGGTCTCGGGCCGGAAATAGACCTCTTCACCCACGCGCCAGACCACGGGACCGGAAGCAGGAGCCGCGTCCGAGACCAACATCGCCAGGTGGCGCCGGCGGGGCTCGATGGGAAGCGGGAAACCCGAAGCGCGGCCCAGCTCCGACGTCCACGCGCCCGCGGCCATCACCACCCTCGGCGCCAGCAGCGCTTCGCCGCTCTCGAGGATCACGCCTTCCACCCTGCCCGCGCGCACCTTCAGCGAGCGCACCGCGGTCCGGGTGCGGAGGTTGACACCTCGCGCGAGCGCGCCCACCAACCCGTGGAGATCGAGCACTCCGTCCTCGGGAAAGAAGAGCCCGGAGGTCGCATCGCCTCCCTCGAGCAGCGGCACGCGCTGGTGCAGCGCCTGTGCGTCGAGGCGCTCGCAGTCGACGCCAGCCTGCTTCGCGGCGGTGGCCAGCTTCTCGAGCTCTCCCACGTAGACGGCGCCGGTTGTGGAGAGCAGCCCCGGCCCCAGCTCGCCCAGGAGCTGCCGCGTTCGCTGCGCCAGCCGCGAGGCGGTGAGCTCTCCGTCGATCTGCCGGAAGACGGCCGCGTTGCGCCCCGACGCGTGCGCAGCGAGGAGCGGCTCGCGCTCGAGCAGGACCGTGCGCGCGCCGCGACGGGCGAGGTGCCAGGCGGTGGCCAGGCCCGCGATCCCGCCGCCGATGACGATCACCTCGGGGTTCACGCCGAGGACTCGTGAGGTTCACCGAGGCGGGGATCGAACCAGGGCCGCTCCCGCAGGGGCACGCCGAGCGACTCGGCCAGCTGCCTGCAAGCGGGCAGATCGAGCCCGGGCGCGGCGACCACGGTGGCCACGACCGGCACGTGTTGCTTCGCGGTCCGAATGAAGTCGCAGGCGGCGGCGTGCGCGGCCGCGCCGTACTGATTGGGGCACAGCTCCGCGTAGGTTTCTCCGTCAGGGGCGTTGAGGGAGACGTGGACTTCATCGAAGGCCGACGCGAGCTCGCCGGTCACGTCCCGGCCTTCGCGCAGACAGGCGAGGCCGTCGGTGACGAGGCGCACCTGGTGCCCCGCCGCCCGCAGGCGCCGCCCCACCTCGAGCACCACCGCCAACCGCAGCGTGGGCTCGCCCAGCCCGACGAACGCCACCTGGCGGAAGCGAGCCGGCTCGAGGGCCTGGGCCGCGTCGAACAACTCGTCGGCGCTGGGCTCGAGGTCCCAGCGGAGATCATTGCCCGCCACCGTCCACCGCCCGTGCTGCTTGGGGCAGAAGGTGCACGCCAGGGTGCAGCGCCGCGTGGGCGCGAGGTACAGCACACCGTCGTAGGGATAGGCGATGGCCATGAGGGACCTTTAGTAGGACGGCCGCTCGATCTTGACCTCCGCGATGATGGTGGCGGCGATTTCCTCGATGGACTTGGTGGTCGACGACAGCCAGCGCACTGACTCCTGTTTCATCATCTTCTCGGCGGCCTCCACCTCGTAGCGGCAGTTCTGTAACGACGCGTACTTGCTGTTGGGCCTGCGCTCGTGGCGAATCTCGGCGAGGCGCTCGGGCAGGATCGTCAGGCCAAACAACTTGCTGCGGTACTGCGGCAGCGCCTCGGGCAACGTCCCCCGCTCGAAGTCCTCGGGGATGAGCGGGTAGTTCGCCGCCTTCAGCCCGAACTGCATCGCGAGGTACAGCGTGGTCGGCGTCTTCCCGCTGCGCGACACGCCCACCAGGATGACGTCGGCGTCCTTGAGGCCCTTGGACGACTGCCCATCGTCATGCGCGAGGGTGAAGTTGATCGCCTCGATGCGATCCATGTAGCCATCGGTGTCCGACATGTTGTGGAAGCCGCCGACCGTCTGCTTCGACTTCACGCCCAGCTCCTCCTCGAGCGGCACCACGAAGGAGAGGAAGAGGTCGAGCACCAGCCCCAGCGACAGGTGCAGCTGGCGGTTCAGCGCAGGGTCGACCAGCGTGGTGAAGACGATGGGTCGCACCCCATCTCGCCGCCCCGCCTCGTTGATCCGCTGCACCGCCGCGTCGGCCTTGAACGGGTCGTCCACGAAGGGGATGCGCACCTCGCGGTAGCGGAAGTGATCGAAGCGCGTCATCACCGAGTGACCCATCGTCTCGGCGGTGATTCCGGTGCCGTCGGAGACGAAGAACACGCTTCGTTCGGGGCTAGAAGAAGGCATCGCGGCTCCAATTGTCCTGGGGCGTGGTCGAAAGGACCGGTTTGTCATAGCAGGCGGCCATGAACGCACCATTCGTCCTGCCGTTTCGTGAGCTGCGAATGACCGACGTCGAACGGGTAGGCGGCAAGAACGCCTCCCTGGGCGAGATGTTGAGTCAGCTGACCGCGAAGCACATCCGCGTGCCCGACGGCTTCGCCACCACGGCCGACGCCTTCCGCGAGTTGCTGCGCGTCAACGAGCTCGAGGCCCGCATCGCGAAGCGCCTCGAAGGTCTCGACGTCGACGACGTCACCGCGCTCGCGGCGGCCGGCGCGGAGATCCGCGGGTGGGTCGAGCACGCGAAGTTCCCTGCGCGGCTCGAGGCCGAGGTGCGCGCGCACTACGAAGCGCTCGCCGCGGGCGCGAACATCTCGGTGGCGGTGCGCTCGAGCGCGACGGCGGAGGATCTCCCCGACGCGTCCTTCGCGGGCCAGCAGGAGAGCTTCCTCAACGTGGTGGGCATCGACGCGGTGCTCGAGCGCATGCGCCACGTCTTCGCCTCGCTCTACAACGACCGCGCCATCGCCTACCGCGTGCACCAGGGCTTCACCCACGCCGAGGTGGCGCTCTCCGCCGGCGTTCAGCGCATGGTGCGCAGTGATCTCGCGGCGTCCGGTGTGATGTTCACCATGGACACCGAGTCGGGCTTCCAGGACGTGGTGTTCATCACCTCGAGCTACGGGCTGGGTGAGACGGTAGTGCAGGGCGCGGTCAACCCTGACGAGTTCACCGTGCACAAGCCGATGCTCGCCGCGGGCAAGTCGCCCATCGTGCGGAGGTCGTTGGGCTCGAAGAAGGTGAAGATGGAGTTCGACCCCACCTCCCGCACGCGCACCCTCGAGGTGAGCGTGGCTGATCAGCACCGGTTCTCACTCACCGACGCCGAGGTGATCGAGCTTTCGCGCTTCGCCGTCACCATCGAGGGCCACTACGGCCGCCCGATGGACATCGAGTGGGGCAAGGACGGGCAGGACGGGCGCCTCTACATTCTCCAGGCGCGCCCCGAGACGGTGAAGTCGCGTCAAGGCGCGGACGTGGTGGAGCGCTTCAAGCTCAAGGGCAAAGGAACCGTGCTGAGCACCGGCCGCGCCATCGGCCAGAAGATCGGCACCGGCAACGTGCGCATCGTGGCGTCGCCCGCCGAGATGAGCCGGGTGCAGCGCGG
>VFKJ01001067.1 GCA_009885595.1 Myxococcales bacterium
CGATGCCGCCGCCGCCGGTGCCGCCGCCCATCCCGCCGCCGGTGTCTCCGCCGCCGCTGCCACCACCCACGAGGGCCCCGCCGCCGCCGGCACCCCCACCCCCACCGTCGGTGGGATTGACCGGGGTCACACAGCTCTCACAGCCAGAGATGAACAGGCCGAGCATGAGCACGGCACTTCGAAATGAAATCCGCATTTGCGTTGACTCCCAGCGGGAAAGGCCGGCCAGAAGCCTAGCGCGGGTTCGCGAGCGCTCGCCCGTTTCCTTTCTCGCTCCCCAACACCCACAACCGCGCCACCGGTCCTGGGTGACTTCGGTGCTTGCGTTCCGCGCGCGTATCCACGACCTTTCCGCACGCCCATGCATCTTCGTCTGTCGCGGTTGCTGCTGCTCTGCGCAGCCCTGTTCGTGCTCCTCATCTCCTGCACCGTCACCTTCACCGACGACGTGAAGTACGGCTGTAAGGAAGACGTCGATTGCGGGGGCGATTCCTTCGTGTGCTCGAAGAACCCCAACAGCGGGCGCGCCGTCTGCTGCAAGCCGTCGGGTGCCGAGGTGTGCGACGCCGTGGACAACGACTGCGACGGCTTCGTGGACAACACCGGCAAGCAGGAGCTCTGCAACGGCGTGGACGACGACTGCAACGGCCGCGTCGATGACGGCATCGATCTGAAGACGAACTCGAACCACTGCGGCGCCTGCAACCACGCCTGCGCCGCCAACGAGTTCTGCAAGGCCAGCACCTGCAACGTGCGCCTCGAGAACAACTGCTTCGACGACTTCGATGACGACATGAACGGGCTGAAGGACTGCGCCGATCCTTCCTGCGAGGGGCGGTCCTGCGGGGCCAGCTGCGTGTGTGCCGGGCTGCAGAAGGCCGAGGATCGCTGCGACGACGGGGTGGACAACGAGGTGGACACGCTCACCGACTGCAACGATCCGGACTGCGTCGGCAAGGCGTGCCGGCGCGGCTGCGAGTGCGTGACGGGCGGCGGGCAAGAAGAGACCGACTGCACCGACGGCGTGGACAACGATCAGGACACCTTGATCGACTGCCTCGACCCTGACTGCGTGGGCCAGTTCTGCACGCCCCCGGAGATCTACTTCCAGTGCACCACCGCCAAGCAGTGCCGCTGCAACGGTGGGGTGCAGATCGCCGAGGTCGGCTCGGTGCTGTGCCGCGACGGCGTGGACAACGACTGCGACGGCCAGGTCGACTGCGCCGAGGTGAGCTGCGTGGGCCAGAGCTGCTCGCCTGATGGCGGCGCCGCTTGCGAGTGCGGCGGAGCGGGCAAGAAAGAGGTCGCCTGCAGCAACCTCGTCGATGACGACGGCGATCTGCTGATCGACTGCGCCGACGGCGACTGTGTCCAGGGCACCACCTGCCAGAAGCCCGATGGCGGCGGCGCGGGCAGCTGCGGCACCGGGACCTGCGACTAAGCCAGCTCGCGTCTCGATTGACGCGGTCGTCAACCGACTGGGGTAGAGTGGTTGACAAGAGCTGGCTCCGACTGCAAGGAGGCGCAATTCCTCGCAGTTCTGTTCCCAGGAGCCCCATGTCGCTCGTCGGCTTTACCGGTCACGCCCACCAGGACCACGCCAAGGCGATCTCCACCGAGGTGCCGCTGCGGCACGACTGGAAGCTGCCCGAGGTGAAGGCGCTGTACGAGCTGCCGCTGCTCGAGCTCGTCTTCAAGGCCCAGTCGATCCACCGCCAGGTGTGGAAGGACAACAAGGTTCAGCTCTGCAGCCTGTTGTCCATCAAGACCGGCGGCTGCCCGGAAGACTGCGGCTACTGCCCGCAGGCCGCCCGCCACGACACCGGGGTCAAGGCGGAGAAGCTGATGGCGGTGCCCGAGGTGCTGGAGGCGGCGAAGGCCGCGCGCGAGGCCGGCGCCACCCGGTTCTGCATGGGCGCGGCGTGGCGCGAGGTGAAGGACGGGCCGCAGTTCGACGCGGTGATCGAGATGGTGCGCGGGGTGAAGTCGCTGGGCATCGAGGCCTGCTGCACCTTGGGGATGGTGACCGACAGCCAGGCGCGCCGGCTCAAGGAAGCGGGCCTCGACTCGTACAACCACAACCTCGACACCAGTGAAGGGCACTACGGCGACATCATCAGCACCCGCACCTACGACGATCGCCTCGCCACCCTGGCGCGGGTGCGGGAAGCCGGCATCGGGGTGTGCTGCGGTGGCATCATCGGGCTGGGCGAGACGGTCGACGATCGCTGCCACATGCTGGCGACGCTCGCCAACCACGCGCAGCACCCGGAGTCCGTGCCGGTCAACGCGCTGGTGCCGGTGAAGGGCACGCCGCTGGAGAACAACCCGCGGGTCGACTCGCTCTCGATGGTGCGCACCATCGCGGTGGCGCGCATCCTGATGCCGGCCTCGATGGTGCGGCTCTCGGCCGGGCGGGCGCAGATGAACGACGAGGCGCAGCTGCTGTGCATGATGGCCGGGGCGAACTCGGTGTTCTTCGGCGACAAGCTGCTCACCACCGGCAACCCCGAGTACGAGGCCGACATGGATCTCTTCGCGCGCGCCGGGTTGATCCCGCTGGAGCCGAAGGCAGCACCAGCCGGCCCAGGCGCAGTGAGGCGGTGAGCGTGGCGGGCCTCGTCGACGGGTGGGCGGCAGAGAGCTTGAGCGCGCTCGAGCGCCAACACCTGCGCCG
>VFKJ01000603.1 GCA_009885595.1 Myxococcales bacterium
GCGAGGAAGGAGGGCGTGAAGGGCTCGCGCTTCGGCTCTTCTTCCTCCTGGTCCTCGGGCTTCGGCTCTTCGGGATTCACGGCGTCGGCCGCAGGCGCGTCGGGCTTCGGCTCTTCGACCTTCGGCTCTTCCGGCTTGGGTTCCTCGACCTTCGGCTCCTCGTCCTTCTCCTGATCCGCCTCGGGGGTCTGCGGCCCCGCCCGCCCGGTGAGCTTCATGCGCGCCAGCCCGACCACCGACCCCTGGAGCGACGAGAAGAGGATGACCCCCAGCAGCGCGCGCCACCCGACCTGAGCGCCGATCATCGCCATCAGGTACTTGTCGCCCGCGCCCATCGCCTCTTTCCCCGTGACCAGCCAGCCCACGATCTCCAGGGTCCGGAAGGTCAGGAACGCGGCGATCGCCCCGACCAGCGCGACCAGGAACGCCTCTTTCCCCTGCGGAATCGCCAGCAGCAGCCCGGCCGCGATCGCCGGCAGCGTCAGCTCGAACGGCAGGATCCAGTGCTCCGCGTCGATGAAGATGAGCGGAACGAGAAAGGTGAAGAACGTGAGCGCCGAGACCAGCGGCCAGTCGAACCCGTAGCGCGCGGTGGCCGCGACGAAGAGCGTGCCGGTGAGCAGCTCGACCAGGATGTAGCGGGGCGAGATGGGGGTCTTGCAGCTGCTGCACTTCCCCCGCAGCGCCAGCCAGGAGATCACCGGAATGTTCTCGTACCAGGGCAGCTGGTGGCCGCACTTCGGGCACTTCGACCGGGGCCGCACCACGCTCTCGTCGTTGGGCAGGCGGGCGATCACCACGTTGAGGAAGCTGCCGACGCTCAGGCCGATCGCGGCTATCCAAATGGTGATCAGTGCTTCCAAGGCGCGCAGAGGGTAACTGAATTATGGGGACAGGCAGGAAGGGAAACGCAGTGAACGAACCGACAGGCAACGTGCTGGGGCTCAAGCCCAGCGAGCTCAAGCACCTCAAGAACACCTGGCGCCGGCACGTCTCCGTGCACGAGATCGTCAGCCCCGAGCTGGCGCGCCACCTCACCGAGTTCTCCCTCGAGACCAACCGCCAGGTCGGCGTGCTGCTCAACCGCAAGGGCAACGTCGAGGCGGTGGTGGTGGGCAACGCGCACCAGCTCGAGCTGCCCGACATCGGCCGGGCCCGCGCGGGCCAGGTGCGCCTGCGTGGCCTGCGCCTGGTGCACACGCACCTGAAGAGCGAGCCCCTCACCCGCGACGACTTGACCGACCTCGCGCTGCTGCGGCTCGACCTGGTGGCGGCGATCGGCGTGAAGGAAGACGGCCTGCCGGGGGTGCTGCACTACGCGCACCTGCTGCCGGAGAACGCGGACGGCGAGCTGTGGCGCACCGAGACCCTGCAAAACCTCTACGACGACCCCCCTGACTTCAAGGCCACCGTCGAGGCGCTGGAAGACGAGCTGGCCGCCACCACCCAGGCGCGCAAGGTCGGCGATCGCGAGCGCGCGGTGCTGGTGGCCGTGTGTCTGGATGGTGATCGCGCGGGCGCCGAGTCGTCGCTCCGCGAGCTCAAGGAACTCGCGCGCACCGCCGGCGTGGAGGTGGTCGACGAGCTGCTCCAGGTGCGACGCCAGGCTGATCCGAAGTACCTCATCGGCCACGGCAAGCTCGACGAGCTCAACCTGCGCGGCATGCAGAAGCTCGCCGAGGTGCTGGTGTTCGACAAGGACCTCTCGCCCAGCCAGGCGCGGCACATCGGCGAGGCGACCAACTTGAAGGTGCTCGATCGCACCCAGCTGATCCTCGACATCTTCGCGCAGCGGGCGCGCTCGGGTGAGGGGAAGCTGCAGGTGGAGCTGGCGCAGCTCAAGTACCTGCTGCCGAGGCTGGTGCAGTCCGACCAGTCGCTCTCTCGCCTGTCCGGTGGTGGTGGGGTGGGCGGCCGTGGTCCTGGCGAGACCAAGCTCGAGATCGATCGCCGCCGCGCGCGCGATCGCATCACCTTCCTCGAGCGGAAGATCGACGAGCTCTCGGGCGATCGAAAGACGCGCCGCCGTCAGCGCAGCCGCAAGGAGCTGCCCGTCATCTCCATCGTCGGCTACACCAACGCCGGCAAGTCGACGCTGCTCAACGCGCTGACGAAGTCCGACGTGCTGGTGGAGGACAAGCTGTTCGCCACCCTCGATCCCACCAGCCGGCGCCTGCGGTTTCCCCGCGAGCACGAGGTGATCATCACCGACACCGTGGGCTTCATCCGCGATCTGCCCAAGGACCTGGTGGCCGCGTTCCGCGCGACGCTCGAGGAGCTGGAGGACGCGTCGCTGCTGCTGCACGTGGTGGATGCTTCGGACCCCGCGCGCGCTGCGCACATCGAGGCGGTGGAGAAGATCCTCGGATCACTCGGGCTCGATCGCGCGCCGCGGTTGATCGTGTGGAACAAGATCGACGCGGTGCCCAAGCTGCTGGAGAAGGCGTTGATCAAGCAGCGCGGCGGCGTGGCGGTCAGCGCGCTCGAGCGGCGGGGGTTCGAGGAGCTGCTCGTGATGGCCGAGGACACCTTGTTCAACGAGGGTGCCGACGCGGACGCTGCTGCGCTGGCCGAGGTGACGGCTCGCGTCAGCCCTCTCCCCGACCCTCTCCCCCGCGGGGGAGAGGGGGCTTAGGGCTTAGGCGAGGATTCCCAGCACGCTCTCGAGCCACTGCTGCGTCTCGTGCCGGCTCGGCAGCAGGTTCTGATCGAGCGCGTACCCGAACAGCGGCCCCGCGAAGTCGCCCGCGGTCTTGAAGCGCGTCTTCAGGTCGGGGCTCAGCGCGCGGGTGATCACCGCCGCCAGCGGCTTCTCCACGTAATCGGGAATGCTCAGCTTCGGCGCGCGGATCGACGCCATGATCTGCTGCTCGGTGGCGCCGTCCTTTTGAAACGGGTGATACCCC
>VFKJ01000999.1 GCA_009885595.1 Myxococcales bacterium
CGACCTCCACGCCCGCGCGTCGCAGCTCCATCACCTCTTCGGCGATGCGGGAGAGCGTGGGGGGATGAATGCCGTACTTGTCGTCCCCCATCAGCGCCTCGCCCGACAGCTTCAGGAGGATCCGCTTGTAGCCGCCCGTCTTCGCTGGGGTGCTCATGACGGCCAAGGCTTACCAAAAAGGCGAAAGGCAGGCCGGATTTCTCCGACCCGCCTCTTGGGGACTGCAAGCCGAGGGGTGTTTTAAGCCTTGCCAGCGCCCAGGGTGGCGGCGACGTCAGCGGCCAGATCGCCCTTCACCTTCTCGATGCCCTCGCCCACTTCGATGCGGGCCACCCGGCCCACCGTCAGCGTGGTGCCGAGCTTCTTCCCAGCGGCGGCGATGACGTCCTTGATCTTCAGCTTGTCGTCCTTCACCCACAGCTGATCGACCAGGCAGTTGTTCTCGTAATACTTCTCGAGCTTGCCCACGATGATCTTGTCCCACATCGCCTCGGGCTTGGTGACCTGCTCGCGCTTGATGATCTGCGTGAGCGGCACCTTCTCGAGCTTGCCGGAGATCTCGACCATCACCTTCTCGGCGTCTTCGCTGCGGAAGGTGCCGGTGCGCGCGGCGCCGTCCTTGATGGTGAACTTCCAGGTGTTCGCCAGCTCATACTTGAAGGCGGCCTTCTCGTTCTCCAGCACCTCGGCGGGGACCTGCTCACGAGAGACGAACGCCGGCTTCATCGCCGCGCTCTGCATCGCCAGCTCAGTGGCCAGCTCTTTGGCCTCAGGCGCGTTGCTGCCCAGCACCTCGACCAGCGCCGCGATGCGGTTGTTCGAGTGCAGGTAGCTGCCCAGCGAGCCATTGCCGTCGACCTGGAAGCGGGCGAAGCGGCGCACGGTGAGGTTCTCGCCGATGGTGGCGATCTTCTCCGTGACCAGCTCCTTCACCGGCTTGCCGCTCTCGTGGGGCTGGGCGAGGAGCGCGTCGAGGTCGCTGGGGTTGTGCTGGGCGACGTGCTTGACCAGCGTCGCGGTGAGGGCGACGAAGTCGGCGTTGCGCGCCACGAAGTCGGTCTCGGAGTTGACCTCGACGATGGCGCCCAGCCTGGAGTCGGGGGACATCAGCAGGCCCACCAGGCCCTCGGCCGCCACGCGAGCGCCCTTCTTGGCGGCGGAAGCGACGCCCTTCTTGCGCAGCCACTCCTCGGCCTTCACGAAGTCGCCCGCCGACTCGGTCAGCGCCTTCTTGCAGTCCATCATGCCCGCGCCGGTCTTCTCGCGGAGTTCCTTCACCATCGCAGCGCTGATCTCAGCCATGTCGTGCTCCTTCAGGGGTCTTCTTCAAAAAAGTGAGTGGGGAAAATGAAAGAAGCGCCGACTCGCCGTGTGGCACGAGCCGACGCTCCCTTGGAAGGCGGGTAAGCCGGTCGTCTAAAGAATTACTCGGCCTTCGCCTCGGCGGCGGGAGCGGCAGGCGCCTCGACGGCGGCAGCGGCGACGGCCTCACCCTCGGACACGGGCTCGAGGCTGGCAGCGCCACCCTTGTGCTCGACGACCGGTCCGCGGCCTTCGCGGCGGGGCGCGCGGCGGCGGGAATCGTCACCCGCACCACTGCGACCCTCGTGACGGCGGCGCTCTTCCTGCGCGTCGCGATCGGCGGCGCCCGAGGCGCGGTACCGAGCGGCGCCCTCGATGGCGGCGTCGGCGATCTTGCCCGTGAAGAGCTTGATCGAGCGGATCGCGTCGTCGTTGCCCGGGATCACGTAGTCGATGCCTTCGGGATCGCAGTTGGTGTCGACCAGGCCGATCACCGGAATGCCGAGGCGGTTGGCCTCGTGCACGGCGAGCGCTTCCTTCTTGGGGTCGATCACGAACACCGCGCCCGGGAGGCGGCTGGTGTTCTTGATGCCGCCCAGGTTCTTCTCGAGCTTCTCGCGCTCACGCTCGAGGCCCGCGACTTCCTTCTTGGGCAGGCGGGCGTAGGTCCCGTCTTCCGCCATGGTCTCGATCGCCTTGAGGCGGTCGATGCCCTGCTTGATGGTCTTGAAGTTGGTGAGGGTGCCGCCCAGCCACCGGTTGGTGACGTGGTACTGCATCGACCGCGACGCCTCTTCGCGCACCACGTCCTGCGCCTGCTTCTTGGTGCCCACGAAGAGCACCGAGCCACCGCGCGCGGTGACGTCGGAGACGAAGCGCAGCGCCGCGCGGGCGAGCACCACCGTCTTCTGAAGGTCGATGATGTAGATGCCGTTGCGGGCGCCAAAGATGTACGGCTTCATCTTCGGGTTCCAGCGCTTGGTCTGGTGACCGAAGTGCACGCCGGCTTCCAGCATCTGGCGCATGGTGATGCCGCCGCCGGGGGCCATCTGCTGCACGACCTGCTGCTGCTCCTGCTCGATCTCGTTCTCGCTCATGATGACTTCCTTACGAACTGCGTTTGGTTGTTCCGCCACGTGCCCGTTACACCTCCGGCATCGACTTCCAACCCCATGTCGGAAGCACCGTGGCCGGCGTGGCACGTGTGAGTATTTTTGCTGCTTGTCCGGCTCCGCCCCGACGGGCGCGAAGAGAGACGCGAAGGCGTGTAACAGACGCTTCCGCTCGATCGCAAGCTTTCACCCGCGGGCCCTTCAGCGCTCGAAAACGAGCGGCAGGGTCACCTGGCTGGGCGCGGAGTGCTTGGGAAACACATGACTTTTCAAGGCCTTACGGACGAGAACCAGCAGGCGACGCCGACCCGGGGCGTGTTCCTCGGGGGTCCGGGTGGTATCGGCGAGCGTGCGCAGGCGGGTCGCCTTCCCCGCGGCGGTGACGGTGAAGCCCACCGAGAGCAGCCCCGCGAGGGGGAGGCCCGCTTCCAGGACGGGA
>VFKJ01000246.1 GCA_009885595.1 Myxococcales bacterium
CACCCTGCCCGTCAACGTCACGCCGCTGGGCGCGAACTACGGCAGCCGCTCCGCCGTGCGCTTCGTGCCCATGGGCTGGGCGAGCCAGGCCGGCCACAGCTACGCCGTCACCGTGACGTCGCCGACGATGACGACCCCGATCAACTACACGGTCGACGTCGTCAGCTGTCCGTAAGAACGGCCCAGGGGAACGCGGGCTGAGAGAGGCTGCCCAGTGCTCATGTCGAGCTGGCCTCTCCGCGCGCGGCTCACTTCACTCACTTCACTGAAGCTTCGTGATGGTGAGCGTCGCTCCAGACTCACGACGGGTGGTCGATGATGTTGCGGATGCTGCCACAAAGCGTCGGCACTGAGGCCACGCGCTCCCATCTCGCTCTTCTCCCGTGCGGAGGACGCCGATCGCGCGAGGGAGGCGTCGCTTTGTGGCAGTATCCGCAACATCGACGCCACCACCACGAAGCCGAGTGAAGTGAGTAAGGGGAGCCGCGGCTCGAGGGGCCTGTTCGTCATGAGCACGCACCCAGACCCTCTCACACCGCGCTCCCTGGAGGCGCTGTCACTTCCTCCGTGCGCAACGGCTTTGGTTCGCCCTCTCCCCCGCAGGGGAGAGGGAGCAAGATGATCACTTCGCCAGCCCCACCATCCCCGTCGTCATGACGTCGAGGTAGGTGATCAGCAGCACGCCCACCGCGAGGATCAGCAGGAACGGCAGCGTGCGCGCGTAGAGGTACGGCAGCGGCTTCTGGAACCGCGACGACGCGAGGAAGAGGTTGAGCCCCATCGGCGGGAAGAGGAAGCCCAGCTCGAGGTTCGCCAGGAAGATGACCCCCAGGTGCACCGGGTCGATGCCGTACGCGACGCCGATCGGCGCGACCAGCGGGGCGAGCACCACGATCGCCGCGTAGATCTCGAGCACGCTCCCGAAGATCAGCAGGCCGACGTTGAGGGCGAGCAGGAACACCCACGGGCTCTTCACGTGCGTGGTGGTCCACTCGAGCAGCAGCGTGGGCACCTCTGCGTCGACCAGGTACGACGAGAGCCCCATCGCCACGCCCAGCAGAATCACCACCGCCCCGACGAGCGTGCTCGCCGTCACCAGCACGCGGGGCAGATCCTTCACCGGGCGGATGGTGCGGAAGACCACCATCTCGACGAAGAGCGCGTACGCGCAGCCCAGCGCGCTCGCCTCGACGATGGTGCCGAAGCCCGAGACGACCGTGGCGATCACGATGATCGGCAGCCCCAGATCCCACTTCGCTTCCCACAGCCCCAGCCCCGCGTCCTTCGGCTTGAACTTCTGCCGGGCGATCTTGTGGCGAAGGCCCATGAAGATGCCGTACGCCGCCACCATCGCCATCATCAGCAGGCCCGGCACCAGCCCGCCGAGGAAGAGGTGCGCGACCGGCACCGAGGCGACCACCGAGTAGAGGATCACCGGCAGCGACGGGGGAAACAGCAGGCCCAGCGAGCCCGACGCGGTGACCAGGCCCATGCTGAAGCCCTCGGGGTAGCCCTCTTCCTTCAGCATCGGCAGCAAGAGCCCGCCCAGCGCGAGAATGGTGACGCCCGAGCCGCCGGTGAACGTGGTGAAGACCGCGCACACCACCGTGGCCATGATCGCCACCCCGCCCGGCATCCACCCGAAGAAGCCCTTGTAGGCCTTCACCAGTCGCTTGGCGGCGCCGCCTTCAGCCAGCACGTAGCCGGCGATGGTGAGCAGCGGGATCGCCGGCAACGTCGCCGACGACACCAGGCGGAACGTCTCGGCGGGCACTGCCGCGACCGGGGTTCCGTCGTGCCAGAACAGCACCATCGCCACCGCGCCCATCACCACGAACACCGGCGTGCCGCTCAAGAACGCGACGCCGATGATCACCAGCAGCACCGTCATCACCGCCGACGAGGGCGCGAAGGCTCCGAGCGCGAAGGCGAGCCCGATGGCCACCAGGGCCACGCCGCGGTCGATCCACGACTGCTCTTCCTTGCCCACCCGCCAGGCGAAGCGCAGGGCCATCACCGCGAAGGCGAAGGGCATGATCGCCTCGCTCCACGACACCGGGAACGAGCCCACCACCGTACGGCCGCTGCCCGCGTCGGCCTCCACCACCTTCCACGAGGCGTAGGCCAGCAGCGCGCACACCGCCGCCGCCGTGACGCGGGTGAGCAGGCTCGCCACCCGGCGCGGCCACCCCTTGGGGATCGCCTCCACCGTGGAGAGCGCCAGGTGCTTGCCGCTGCCCGCCGCCAACAGCGCGCCTAAGAAACCGATCCACAAGGTGAGGTGCTGCACGATCACCGACGCGCTGGGGATCTCGGTGTCGGCCACCTTGCGCGCGAGCGCCTGCACCACCGGCAAGGCCACCATCACCAGCGCCAGCAAGCCCACGAAGAGGCCCACGCCCGTCGTCAGCTTGCGCTCGATGGGCGAGAGATTCTTCTGGGCGTCCTCGAACTCGGTTTGGGGCGTGGTCTCGGTGGCCATCGGAGAAGTTCGTACCATGGAGAATTGATTCCCCGGCAACAAGGTCGCGTACGACGACAAGCTCAACGTCCACCCTCGACTACCTGATGCACACCCGCAGCGAACACCTCGAGAAGCTGGGCTCGCACGTGCAGCACGGCTCCGCGTCGGATCACGACGCCGTGGTCGCCCGCTACGCAATTCGTTGACCCCCGGCCCCACAGGTCCGTAAGGAGCGTGCGTCTCAAAAGGGGGACGCATGCTCCGTTTCACGCTCATCTCCGCGCTCTCGATCTTCGGGTCGGGCTGCTTCGCCTCGTTCGCCACCGGCGTGGTGGCTGACGCGCTCTCCGGTCCCGGCACCCTGGGCACCGACGACGATCCCGAGCTGGTGCGCGACGCTGCGCCCTTCGGGCTCAAGACGATGGAGAGCGTGCTCCAGAGCCAGCCCAAACACGTGGGCCTGCTCACCTCGCTCGCCTCGGGCTTCACCCAGTACGGCTACGCCTTCGTGCAGCAGGACGCCGACAAGGCCGAGTTCGAGGGCAAGAACGCCCTGGCCGGCGCCTCCCGCACCCGCGCCAGGAAGCTCTTCCTGAGGGCGCGCGACTACGGGCTGCAGGGCCTCGAGCTGTCCAGCCCCGGCATCACGGAGAAGCTCAAGTCGGTGCGCGGGCTGGCCGAAGCGGTCGCCCCCCTGAAGAAAGAAGACGTGCCCCTCGTCTACTGGACCGCTGCGGCCTGGTCGTTGGCGATCTCGAACGGAAAGGAAGACATGGGGCTGGTGGCTGAGCTGCCGGCTCCGGAGGCCTTGATGAAGCGCGCGCTGGAGCTCGACGAGACCTGGGGCGAAGGCAGCGTGCTCGAGTTCTTCGTGTCCTTCGAGGCCGCGCGGCCCGGTGGCACCGAAGCGGGCGCCAAGGCCTTCCTCGATCGGTCGCTGGCCGTCAGCCAGGGCAAGCACCTCGGCGTCTGGGTCTCGTGGGCCGAGGGCGTGCTGGTGCAATCTCAGAAGCGCCCCGAGTTCGACGCGGTGATGAAGAAGGTGCTCGAGGCAGACCTCAACGTCTCGAAGGCCGACCGGCTCGCCAACACCATCGCGCAGCGGCGCGCGAAGCTCTTGCTGGATCACGCGGACGACTTGTTCAACTAAAAGGGAACGAACGTGTTCAAACGAACGGTGATGTTGGTGGCGGTGCTGCTGGGCAACCTGGCGCTCGCGCAGGACGTGACGATCAAGCTGGGTACGCTCGCCCCCCAGGGCTCCACCTGGCACAACCTGCTCAAGGAGATGGCGGAGAAGTGGTCCGAGGCCTCGGGCGGCAAGGTGAAGCTGAAGATCTACGCCGGCGGCACCCAGGGCAGCGAAGGCGACATGGTGCGGAAGATGGGCGTGGGCCAGCTGCAGGCGGCCTCGATCACCAACGTCGGCCTGCACGACATCGTCGCCGAGCCGATGGTGTTCTCCACGCCCGGCCTCTTCGACGAGCGCGACTTCCGCGAGGTGTTCCCCAAGCTCGAGACCCAGCTCAACGCCAGCACCGAGGCCAAGGGCTACGTGGTGCTCTCCTGGGCGCAGGTCGGCGCCGTCAGGATCTTCTGCACCAAGCCCTACGCGACGCCGGAAGCCGCGGCCGACGCCAAGTTCTTCGCGTGGGACGGTGACCCCGCGTCGGTGGCGGCGTTCAAGCTCAGCGGCTTCCGCCCGGTGGTGCTGTCGTCGACCGACATCGTGCCTTCGCTGCAGACCGGCATGATCAACTGCGTCGCGCAGGTGCCCGCGTACGTGCTCACGGCGCGCCTGTTCGACAAGGCGAACCACATGGTCGACTACCCCTGGGCGTACCTGGTGGGCGCGACCATCGTGAAGAAAGACGCGTGGGAGAAGATCCCCGCTGACGTGCGCGGCAAGCTGCTGGCGATCACCAAGGACATCAACGCCCGCATCGACGCCGAGGTGAAGCGGCTCAACGACGACGCCGTCACCGCGATGAAGAAGCAGGGGCTCAACGTGGTGAAGGTCGAGTCCGCGCCCTGGGAGAAGGCCGCCATGCGCTCCTGGCCGGCGGTGCGCGGCAAGATCGTGCCCGAGCCCTTCTTCGATCAGGCGGTCAAGCTGCGCGACGAAGCACGCAAGGCGCGCAAGTAGCCCTCACTCCCGGGGAATGAGGGGCCTCGCCGGCTCTCTGGTGGTTGCTGCCGGCAGCAGCGCCTTGCGGTGTGCGCCGGCACCACCCGCGCGATCGCCGGCGCAAGGTACTGATCCCAGTTCACGAGGAACTGGGTGAACTTGTCGAGCGCTGATGCACTGACGCATCTCGACACCGGCGAGGTGCTGCGAATAGGTTCCCGCGGCGTTTCCAAAGGGGCAGCACCAGGGAGTCGGACGCCACATGAAGCCACTGACGATCGGGACCATCTTCGCGGCCGCGTTTCTGTTCGCGTGCCCCACACAGTCCACCAAGTGCACGAGCTTCGCTGACTGCGCGGCCAACCAGGTCTGCTCGCAGGGCGAGTGCCGTGGCGGCCTCGTCGGCGGCGGCGGCGGCAGCACCGGCCTCGGCGGCGGCACCAGCCAGGGCGGCGGGACGGCTCAGGGCGGCGGCACTGCGCAGGG
>VFKJ01000030.1 GCA_009885595.1 Myxococcales bacterium
CCCCGAGCTGGCGGGTGTGGCTACTGCCTCGCGCCAGCTGGCCGTGGTGAGGCGGCATCCTACACTGGGGTCCAAGGTATTCCCTCACCTCACCCCGGCTGCACCGGCCTCCCCAGCCCCGGCCCGGACAGCGTCTACAAGATCTCCGTGCCCGCAGGTCAGCGCCTGCAGGCGATGGTCACCCTGGAGGTGGTCACCACCGGCAACCAGTACGACGTCGCCGTGTATTTCATCGAAGCGCCTGAATCGAACTGCTCCAGCGCCGACGGCGGCACCGAGCTCACCTGCCTGGCGGCCTCCGATCGCTCCGGCGCCTCGATCGAGACGGCCAGCTACGTGAACCGTGGCACCGCGGCGGTCGAGGTGTTCATCGTGGTCGACTCGCGGCTGGACGCGATGACCACGGCGACGGACGGCGGCATCGGCGGCGCGCAGCAGGGCCGCTTCACCCTCGTCACCACCCTCTCGGCGCCTCCCGGCGGCGACAAGTGCGACACCGCCCTCATGCTGACCCCCGGCACCCCGCTGACGGACCAGAACCTGTCCGACTTCGGCAACGACTACGAAGGCACGGGCACGGGCTGCTTCGGCTCTCCCGCGGGCGACCTGGCGTACCAGGTCACCGTGCCGCCCGGGCAGCGGCTGGAGGTGGTGGTGACGCCCGAGGCGACCTTCGACCCCGGCATGTCCATCTCGGATGGCGCCGCGGCGTGTGACGTCACCTGCCTCGACAGCGTCGACGTCTTCGGGAAGGGCCGCGCCGAGACCCTCGGCTACCTCAACAGCGGCACCGCGCCGCTGACGGTCTTCGTGGTGGTCGACGGCTGGGAGGGGAGCACCGGCACCTTCACCATCGCGGCCACCCTCACCACGCCTCCGGGTGACGACACCTGCGCGGGGCCCATCGCGCTCACCTCGGGCACCGCGCTCACCGCGCAGACGATCGCCAACTACGGGAACGACTACGACTTCAGCACGGGCATGGACTGCTCGTACGCCGGCGGGCCTGACCGCGCGTACTCCATCACCGTGGGCGCCGGGGAGCGCCTGCGCGTGCAGGTGACGCCCACCACCGGCGACCCCACGGTCAACCTCGTGGAAGGCGCGGCCAACTGCGACGTGCTGTGCCTGGCCTACGCCGACGTCGGGTTCAGCGGTGACGCCGAGACGCTCATCTACACGAACAACACCGGCGCGGCGCAGAGCTACCTGGTGGTGGTCGACTTCTACTCGAGCAGCATGGGCACCTTCGACATCCTCGCCACCGTCGGTCCGCCGCCCGCGGGGGATCAGTGCACAGGTCCAGTCGCGCTCGCCGCGGCGGCGACGCTGAGCTCCGAGAGCACGGTGGGCTACGCGAACGACTACTCGAACAGCTCGTCGGACATTCCCTGCGCGCGCTCGGGCACCGGCTCAGCCGACAAGGTCTACGAGATCTCCGTGCCGCCCAACCAGCGCGGCGTGGTCACCGTCACCCCGGCCCCCGACGCGGGCTTCAACCCGAGCATCAACTTCCTCGAGGGGGCGGCGGCGGTGTGCTCCGCGACGCCCCGGGTGTGCGCGGCGGGCGTCAACGCGGCGGCCGGGGGCGCGCCCGAGCAGCTGACCTTCTTCAACACCACCGGCACGGCCAGGCCGCTCTTCGCCGTCGTCGATGGCACCAACGAGGGCGCGTACAGCATCGCCTACACCACCGGCACGCCGGGGGTGGACGACACCTGCACCACCAACACCACCCTCGCCACCGGCACCCAGGCCCACAACCTCACGGGCTTCATCGCCGACTACAACTCGGGGCGCGACTGCCTCGGGTTCGGCGGACCTGACCGCGTGTACAAGGTGGCCGCGCTGGGCGCGAACCAGAAGTACTCGTTCACCCTGACGCCCACCGGCGCCGACGGCGGCCTCGACCCGGTGATCAACTTCATCCCCGGGCCGGCGTCGACCTGCGACGTGGCGCCCCGCACCTGCAAGGGCGGCATGGACCTCACCTTCCGCAACGAGGCCGAGGCGGGCGCGTTCACCAACAACACCGGCGCTGCGATGGATCTCTACGTGGTGGTGGGCGACTACGAGGGCGACTCCACCAACCGCGACTACTCGCTGGTGAGCACGGTGGCGGCGGCGACTGCGGGCGAGAGCTGCCAGCTGCCGCAGGTGGCGGCGGCCGGCGTGCTGGCGGCGCAGACCAGCGCGGGGGCGAGCGCCGACGTGGTGTTCTCTCCCACGGCCACGGGCTGCATCTCGACCTTCCCGCTGCCGGACAAGGTCTACCAGGTCACCCTGCAGGCCGCTCAGACGCTGACCTTCACCGCCACCCCGGCGGCGATGGAAGACCTGGTCATCAACGTCATCGACAGCCCCGCGACGAACTGCAACGCGGTCGCGGCCTGCCTCGACAGCGTCAACGACGGCGCCGGTGGTGTCCCGGAGATCTCCACCTACGCGAACGGCACCACGGCCGCGAAGACGGTCTTCGTGAGCGTCAGCGGCCTCCAGGCCGAAGGCATGGGCGTGGCGATCAACTTCTCGGTGAACGTGGCGATTCAGTAGGCGCGCTGACGGCTTGAAGTGAGCGGGGCCGGTTGGCGCGAGGCCAGCCGGCCCTGTTTCTTTTCCCGTGAAGCAACGGTGAAGGAGCGGCGCTTCTGGGTGGGCCAGACTGCGAGGGTGATGCAGCGCCTCCTCACCTTCGGTCCGCGCGTGGGCTTCGTGCTGCTGCTGGCGGTGCTGGTGGGCTTCGAGCTGCTCTTCCTCGCCGAAGCGCGCGCGGGGCAAAGCGCGCTGGAGCGCGAGCGCACCCTGCGAGAGGACCGCGCGGAGGCGGCGCTCGACGAAGAGCTGCTCGGCGCGCTCGACGTCGCCGAGGCGAGGCTCGAGGCGCTGGAGACGCTCCCCCTGGTGGAAGAGGACGGCCTGCTGCTCGTGCGCGAAGGCGTGCAGTACTTCCCGCGGCTGCCGGGCGCGGCCGGCGTCGACGCGTCGGAGCCCGAGGTGGTGCCAGGCCTTTGGAGCGCGGCGTTCGAGACGCGGCTCGAGCAGCAGGCGGTGAAGCCTGCCGCGCGCCTGCGCTTCCTGCTCGCCGTGCTCGATCGCGCGCCGGCCACCCACGCCGGCGAGCTCGCGCAGAACCTGGTGCTGCGGGCCTGGCCCTGGCTCTCCCTGCCCGCCGCGGCGCGGGCGTGCGTGCGGGTGCAGCGGCGCGGCGCGGCGCTGGGCCTCGAGACCGCGCGCTTCGGGGCCGCCTGCCAGCGCGGGCTCGCGGCGGAGAAACTCGAGGTGGTGGAAGCGAAGCAGCCGCGGCTCTTGGGCGAGTGGCTGATGGCGCTGCGCGAGGGCGAGGTGCGCGGCGTGCACGTCGACCTGAACGCGGAGCTGGAAGAGCTCCGGAAGACGCTGCTCAAGCGGGGGCTGCTGGAGGAAGGAGAGCGGCTGCTCCCCGGGCCCGGCACCGAGCGGCTGGTGGGGCTGCGGCTCGACAGCCCCCGGCTCGACGCGGCGCAGGCGGGCCTGCAGCGCGCGCTGGCGTGGAAGAGCGCGCTGCTGGCGATGACCGCCCTGCTGGGGCTCTTCGTGGTGCTGCTGGCGCGGCTGGCCCAGCGCCGCAAGGAAGAGACGCTCTGCCTGCAGCGCGAGTTCATCTCCACCGTCAGCCACGAGCTGCGCACCCCGCTGGCCGGCATCCGCCTGCTGGCGGAGACGCTCGAGCGCAAGCTGGGCCAGGAGAGCGCCGCGAAGGACTACCCGCATCGCCTCGTGATGGCCGCCGATGGCCTGGGCTTCCTGGTGGAGAACATCCTCTCCTTCAACCGGCTGGAGTCGGGCCGCTGGGAGCCGCGGCGCGAGGCGTTCTCCTTCAGCGCGCTCGAGCCGTTGCTGCGCGACGACGCCAGCCTGGCCGTCGACGCCACGGTCGAGGTGCGCTGCGAAGGGCTCGACGCGATGGCGCCGCACGCGCTCGACGCGCAGTTGCTTCAGATCGCGGTGCGCAACCTGCTGCGCAACGCCTGGAAGTACGGCCGCCGCCAGCCGGTGCGGTTCGTGGTGAGCGGGAAGGACGAGGGGAACGTGGCGGTGCTGCGCTTCGCCGACAACGGGCCCGGCATTCCCGAGACGGAGCGGGAGCGGGTGTTCGAGGCGTTTCATCGCCTCCCGGCGGAAGAGGGCCGCGCGGTGAGCGGCTCGGGCCTGGGGCTGGCGCTGGCGCGGCGCATCGCGGTGCTGCACGGCGGCTCGCTGCGCCTGAGCGCTTCCTCAGAGAGCGGGAGCACCTTCGAGCTTCGCTTGCCCCGGTGACGCCAGCGGCGCGCAATCTCGCTCCCTCTCCCCCGCGGGGGAGAGGGTCGGGGAGAGGGCTTGCGCGCTCAGTCGCCGTGCTCGCGGTAACATCATGAAATGTCCACCCAGGTCCTCGTCGTGGAGGACGACTCCAGCCTTCGCCTCGCCGTCACCGACAACCTGGAAGCCGAGGGCTACACCGTGGTGGCCACCGCCTCGCTCGCGGCCGCGCGCGCCGCGCTCTCAGGCCAGCGCTTCGACGTGGTGGTGCTCGACCTCATGCTGCCCGACGGCGACGGCACCGCCTTGTGCCGCGAGCTGCGCACCGCGGGCCACGCGGCGCGCGTGCTGATGCTGACCGCGCGCACGCTCGAGGATGATCTGGTGAAGGGCTTCGAGGCGGGCGCCGACGACTACCTCGCCAAGCCCTACCGGCTGCGCGAGCTGCTCGCCCGGGTGGCGGCGCTGTCCCGACGGACGGGCGCGGCGACGTCGACCCACCGCCTCGGCCCCTACGAAGTCGACGAAGCCAGGCGCACGGTGACCGGCCCCTCGGGCGCGGTCGAGCTGACCCGCAAGGAGTTCGACCTGCTCGTCTGCCTGCTGCGGGCCGGCGACGCGGTGGTGAAGCGCGACACCATTCTCGACGCCGTCTGGGGCGACGTGGTGGTGGACACGCACACCGTCGACAACTTCGTCAGCTCGCTCAAGAAAAAGCTCAAAGCCGAGACCTCCGGCTTCGAGCTCAAGACGGTGCGGGGCGTGGGTTTCCGCCTGGTGCGGTGACGCTTACTTGCAGGGCGTGGTGACGTTGACGGAGACCTTCTCGTCACCCTCGGTCACCACCGTGCCCGCCACCTTCGCCAACGTGGTGGGGGCGACGCCGTTCGCGGTCAGGTGCGTCTTGAGCGCCTCGGCGCGCTTGGTGCCGAGGTCGGCCGCCTCACCGCGCGCGACGGTGTTCAGCTCGACGCGCAGGTCGGGGCAGCTCTTGAGCGTCGCGATCAGGCTGGCGAGCGCGACCTTCGAGCGCTCCACGTCGACCGCCTCGCCCATGAAGACGAGGTCGTCGATGCTGAGCATCGAGCCCTTCTTCTTCACCTCGGCCATCCACGCGTCGGTGCGCGACTTCGCGGCCTCGCCGCTCGCCTTGGCTGCGGCGACCTTCTTGGTGAGGGTCTCGAGCGCGCTGTTGGCGGAGGAGACCATCGAGTCCGCGCGGGCGAACGCGCCGTCGACGGTGGCCTTGACGTTGCCCACCGCGACCTCGACGGGCAGCTTCTTCCCGTTGGCGAACAGGCCGTCCATGGTGGTCTTCGCGGTGGCCAGCTCGTGCTCGGCGTTGGTGATGGCGGTGGTGCCGCTCTCCACGCTCTTGTCGAGCGCTGCCTTGTCGGCGACCAGGGCCGCCTCCTCCGGGGGCACCACGAACGCCTTCACCTTGGCGGCGAGCTCCTGGTGGCCCTTCTTCACCTTCTCGAGGCGCGCGGTCCACGAGGCGGTGGAGGTCGCCCAGGCGGCCTTCTCCTCCGTCATGTCGTCCTGGCAAGCAACGAGAGTCAGCGCGGTCACGGCGAACAGCAGGGTCCGGGTCTGCATGGTGACTCCTGTGATTTGAGCGTTGTGGACCGAGGCATGGCACGGTCTTGCGGGCGAGACCAACGCAAAAGACCCGGCTGCCGCGAAGGCGTCGGGCCTCATTCCACCGGCAGCGGTTTCAGCCGCTTCCGTTGCGGGGGGTCGGGGTCGCGAAAGTCGAAGGGCTGCAGCGGCAGGCCCTTCGCGGAGAGGCCGCTCGAGATCGCTGCCGTCGAACTCGCGGAGCAGCAAGCGTGGGGTGGTGAGGTCG
>VFKJ01000229.1 GCA_009885595.1 Myxococcales bacterium
AGAATGACCAGGCGCTCGACCTGTTTCACCAGACCGTCTCGATGAAGTCGGTCGGCAACCTCACCGACTTCGTGCGGCAGCACATGCTGCAGCCCTTCCCGGTCGAGGAGCGCATCGCCAACCTCGTCGCGCACGTCGACGATCTCACCCGGGCGCATGAAGCGGTGCTCAGAGCCAAGGAGCAACTGCGGCGCCTGACCCCCCTGGTCGAAGATTGCGACCAGCACCAGCTCGTCAGCGCGAAGGTGCGCGAGGAGCGCGCCTGCCGCGAGGCGCTCAAGGCGTGGTTCGCGGCCCAGCGCGTCGACCTGCTGGGCCAGAGCCTGGCCCAGTGCGGCGAACAGCTCGCCCAGCTCTCGGTCGAGGTTTCGCAAGCCGAGGCGCAGCGCACCGACCTCAACGCGCAGCGCGACGGGCTCAAGCAGGACATCGCGCGCAATGGCGGCGAGCGCGTCGAGCGCATCAAGCAGGAGATCGGCGATCACGACCGCGAACGCCGCGAGCGGGCCCGGCGAGCCGAGGCCTACGACGCGAGCGCGCAGCAAGCCGGCCTGGCCGTGACGACCGACGCCATGGGTTTCCTGTCGAACGTGCGGAAGGCCACGGAAGGCCAGCCCCCTCTCGAGGACCGCCTGGCCTCGCTGCGCGCGAAGTCAATCGACGACGAGGTCCGGTTTCGTGTGCTGAAGCAGCAGCGGGAGGCGCTCGCAGCCGAGGTCGAGTCGTTGCGGCAGCGGAAGTCCAACATCCCCACCGACGTGCTCCGGGTACGGACCCGGCTGTGTGAGGCGCTGGCCATCGACGAGGAGCACCTGCCGTTTGCCGGCGAGTTGATGCAGGTCCACGACGACGAGCGCGCGTGGGAGGGCGCCATCGAGCGCGTGCTGCGTGGCTTTGGCACCTCGCTCCTGGTCGCCGACGAGCACTACGCGGCGGTGTCCAAATGGGTGGACCAGACCCAGCTCGGCACGCGGCTCGTCTACCACCGGGTGAAGGAAGGGAAGCAGCCGCGCACGCCCACCAGCCAGCCTGCCTCACTGGTTCGCAAGCTGCAGTTCAAGCCCGGCTCTTTGCTGGCTGACTGGCTGGAAGACCAGGTCGGCAGGCAGTTCAACCCGGTCTGCTGCGAGTCACTCGAGGAGTTCCGCCGGGAGAGAGAAGGGCTGACGCGCAGCGGCCAGCAGAAGCGCGGCGGCGTGATGCACTCGAAGGATGATCGGGGCCGGGTCGACGACCGGACCCGCTATGTCCTCGGCTGGTCGAACCACGAGAAACGGGCCGCGGTCGAGCGGGAGCTGCAGGAGATCGAGCGGCAGGCCCAGGACGCGGCCACCGCCCTCGGCTCGACCGCCAGCGAAGAGCAGCGGCTGCGCAAGCAACTCGACGCGCTCAAGGCGGTCGCCGCCCACCGCAGCTTCGACGATCTCGACTGGCGGCAGAGCGTGGCGGCGCTCCAGCGGCTCACGGCCGAGCTCGAGGCGCTCGAGAGCACCTCTGACGTCTTGCGGGCGCTCGAAAAGCAGCTGCGGGGCATCGAGAAGGCGCTCGCGGCCGCCGACGCCCGGCTCACCGAGGCGCGCGACCAGCGCACCCGCGCGGATGCGCTCCGCGTCACGCTGGAGCGCACCCTGGCGCGAATGATCGCGCTGGTCGACGCCACCACTCCTGAAGAGCGTGCCCGCTTCGAGCGGCTCGGTGAGCTGCACCGCGAGTGCGGGGCGAGCGCGGCCTTGACGATCGACAATGCAGACGCAGCCGAGAGTGAGCTGCGCACCTGGCTGCAGAGCCGCATCGACGCCGACGAGCTGCGATTGGGGAGACTGGGGCAGAAGATCGTCTCGGCCATGCAGGATTTCCGCAACACCTACCCGGTCGAGACGCGCGAAGCCGACGCCAGCGTCGAAGCGGCCCCGGAGTTTCGCAAGATGCTGGTGACCTTGCGCACCGACGATCTTCCGCGCTTCGAGAAGCGGTTCAAGGACCTGCTCAACGAGAACACCATCCACGAGGTGGCGAGCTTCCAGGCGCAGCTGCGGGGTGAGCGGGTGCAGATCGCCGAGCGGATCGAGCTCATCAACA
>VFKJ01001236.1 GCA_009885595.1 Myxococcales bacterium
CCTCCGGAGACCTCGAGGCCCTCCAGCACCTCGTTGGTGATCTCGAACATCACCTCCCCGGTCGGCCTGACGGTGAAGTTGGACAGCCGCCTGAGCACCAGGGTGTCGCCCCGCACTTCAGATTGGAAGAACCCGCTCAGGTTCTGGTCCGTGGTCAGCCACACGCTGCGCAGGCCCTGGGTGATCGACACCCGCAGCCCGTCCTCCACCTGCACCTTCGAGAAGGCGCTCACGGCGCGCTGCTCTGTAACGATGGTCCCGTTCCCGTCCTCCGTCATGCAGGAGGAGAGACCCAGGACCGCAAGGGTGACCACGGTTGAACGGGCGAGTGACGTCATGAGGAACTCCATTGGCAGGTGTCCGGCGCCCTCGTCCGAGTGCAAGAGGAGCGCCTCAAGCGGGTCCCGCAGAGGTTGCACTTGACTGAGCGCCGCGCCCTCGCCGATGAGCGCCGGGTGAATTGGCGATCCGTGCCCGAGGTGGGAACCATGTTCGGGCTCCGGGTCGTCGCCGGCACCCTGCGGCTCTTCGGGCGCTCCATGGCGGGCGCGCTGCTGTGGATCGTCTGCTGGTACTACCTCGCGTTCTCGGGCACCGCGCGGCGCGCCTCGAGAGACTTCTTCGCCCGCCTGGGCCAACCGGCGACGCTGCGGCACACCCACCGCCACCTCTGGGCCTTCGCGCGGGTGGCGACCGATCGCCTGCTCTTCCTCACCGGAGCCACGAACGGGCTCGACGTGCGACTGCACGGCCACGAACACATCATGGCGCTCGCCGCCTCGAAGCGCGGAGGCCTGCTGCTGGGGGCACACCTCGGCAGCTTCGAGGCGATGCGCTCGCTGGCCGCGCAGTACGACGTGCCCCTGCTGGTGGTGGCCGACTTCAAGAACGCGCGGCGCATCAACGCGCTGCTCGAGCACTTCAGCCCCGAGCTGCGCGTGCGCCTGCTCGAGCTCGACCCCGAGGTGCCCACCGGCCTGCTGGCCGCCAAGGAAGCGATCGATCGGGGCGAGCTGGTGGCCGTGCTCGCCGATCGCGCCACCAGCCGCGACGAGCGCGACGTCACGGTGCCCTTCCTGGGGGGCGCAGCGCGTTTCCCGGTGGGCGCGCACGTGCTCGCGGCGGTGCTGGGGTGCCCGGTGTTCTTCGTCTGCGCGCTGTTCGAGGGCCCGCGCACGTACCAGGTGCACTGCGTTCCCCTCGCCGACCGCGTGGTGCTGCCCCGAGCGGACAGGGCGGGCGCGCTGAAGGTGCAGGTAGAGTGCTATGCGCGCGTGCTCGAAGACTTCGCGCGCCGCTCTCCGATGAACTGGTTCAACTTTTTCCCCTTCTGGGTCGACTCATGAACGAGCTGCCTTCGACGAACCTGCTGGCGCGTTTTGCCGCGCAGCGCCTCGCCTTCGCGCCGCTCATGTTCCAGGCGTGCCGCGCCCTGCGCGACGTCGGCGTCCTCGAGCGGCTCGCCCTCGCCCGTGAGCGGGGCCTCACCGCGCCCGAAGCGGTCGACGCCACCGGGGTGTCCCGCTACGCCGCCGAGCTGCTGCTCGAGGCCGGGCTCGCCTCGGGGCTGTGCACCTTCGAAGACGTCACGCCCGCGCCCCGCTTCTTCATCACCGCGATGGGCATCTACTGGCTGCGCGACGAGCTCACCCGCGTCAACGCCGAGTTCAACCACCACGTCTGCTTCCAGGGCTCCTTCCACCTGCGCGAGGCCTTGCTGGAAGGGCGGCCCGCGGGCCTGCCCGCCATCGACACCACGGGAGCGGCGACCGTGTACGAGGCGCTGCGCTCGCTCTCGCCCGAGGTCAAGCGCGCCTGGTTCGAGTTCGATCACCACTACTCCGACGGCGTGTTCGAGCTGTGCCTGCCGAAGGTGTTGACCTCGGCGGCGCCCACGGTGGTGGACATCGGCGCGAACACCGGCCGCTTCGCCCGCCTGTGCCTGGAGAAGAGCAGCGCCGCGCACCTGACGCTGGTCGACCTGCCGGGCCAGCTGGCGGTGGCGAAGGAGAACCTCGCTGGCTTCGAGCCCCGCTTCACCCTGGCCCCGACGAACCTGCTCGATCCAGCGGCGCCGCTCCCCGCGGGGGCGGACGTGTACTGGCTCAGCCAGTTCCTCGACTGCTTCTCCGAGGAGCAGATCCTCTCCATCCTGCGGCGGGTGCGCGCGGCGATGCGGCCCGACTCGCGCGCGTTCATCCTGGAGACGTACTGGGATCAACAGCAGCACGAGGCCGCGCGCTACTGCGTCATCGGCACTTCGCTGTACTTCGCCTGCATCGCCAACGGGAACAGCCGCATGTATCACTCGCAGGTGATGAAGCGCCTCTGCGCGGAGGCGGGCCTCGCGCTGATCAGCGAGGTGCCGCACGTGGGGCTCTCCCACACGCTGCTGGAGTTGGGCGCTCAGTAAGCGCGCAGCAGCCGCGCGCGGAACTCGTAGCGTACGCCGTCGATCGCCGCGGGGATGACCGAGGTGAGGGGCACGCCCATGATTCCGGGGGCCGGCAGGTAGGTCATCGCCTTGTCCAGGTCGGTGGGCGCGGGCCAGCCGTCGACCCGCCAGATGCTGCGCAGCTCGTCGGTGCGGAAGGCGTCGGGCGGCGGAGGACCGGCGGCGGCGACGCTCGACGGCCACGCCTCGAGCACGAACGCGTCGAACGAAGGCTCGATGGAGGCCTCGAGGAGGGTGGTCTGCATCTCGTTGCTCTTCGACTGGCGCAGCTCGAGGGTGAGCGTGAGCAGCGGCTTGCCGTGGCTCAGGTCGTCGAACATCTCGGTCGCCTGCGCGAGCGCCCTCATGGACTGCTGCTCGGGTTGGGTGAGCCGCTCGGAGAGCCGCGGCGCCTGGCCGGGAGGACCCAGGTTGGGGTTGCCCGTCTTCCCGTAGCTCTGGGCGGAGTCCTGGAAGCGCGTGCCCAGCACCTTGCCCAGGAGCCCGGGGGGCGCCTTCATTCCGCGCGCGGCGGCGAGCTTGTCGAGGCCCTTGTTGCCCGCCTCGCGCATCTTCATGAAGTACGGGTGCGGAAGCCCGCCTTCCGCGCGCGCCTGGGCGAGATCGTCTTCCGCGAAGCCTTTGACCCGGGCGGTGACCCGCTGCTTCTCCTTGGCCGCGATGACGTCGGGATCGAAGCGGGGGTCGTCGGGGTGAATGGTCTCGCCGCGGCTGGGCTCGACGGCGATGGTGCCCGAGGGCGAGAGCGCGATGTTCGGAGGGAAGAGGTCGATCTTCGCGCGCGGCTGATCGGACTTCGGCGAGTCGAGGGGTGCGCCGGTGGCGAGCGGCGCTTCGGGACCGGCCTGGTCAGCCGAAGGCGCGCTCAGCGCGGTCTTCGCGGTCTTCTTCTTCTTCTTCGGGGAGGCAGCGGCAGGAGGCGTGTTCTCTGCCTTCTCCTCGTCAAGCTCCGGGGGAGGGGGAGGCGCTTCTTCGAACCAGATCTCCCCGGGCGGCTCGCGCACGGGCGCCTTCTCCTGGTGAGTGGCCATCCACACGCCGAACGTGAGGTGGATCAGCAGCGACACCCCGAGCCCGAGCCCCAGGCTCGTGCGGGTCAGCCAGTGAAGGGGGCCGGTGCGGTTCACGTTCGTCTCAAAGCCTCTCACAGCAGGGCGGCCCGGGTGGGGTCCGCCGCGGCGCGGAACTTCGCGACCAGCGCCAAACGGATGGGTTCCGGGTCCATTGCCGAAAGTCATTACCACGTGTCTCCCTCTCCCCCGCGGGGGAGAGGGTCGGGGAGAGGGCTTGCCGAACTACTTCGGAACCGCCAGCTGAACCCACTGCGCCGGGTCCTGCCCGCGATCGAACACCACCACCAGTTGCTTCCCATCGGGGCTGAGCGTCAGCCCTTCAGGCTTGAGGCCCAGGAAGCGGTGCAGCAGCACCGGCTTCGCGTCGGGTTTCGCGAGCAGCCACACCGCGCCGCCCCCATCGGGCTTGCCCGACTTCGGCGCGTTCGCGGCCACCAGCAGCCGCCCATCGGGCAGGAACAACAAATCGGTCACACCCTGAGCCGCGTCAGCCACCTCGAGCTTCGGCCGCGCCCACACCACCCCGACGATGGCCGCGGGCTTCACCTTGTCGAACGCGCCCACGATGTTCTCCAGCCGGGCGATCGCCGCGTGCCCCGACGCATCGAGCGGCGCCTTGAAGCCCACGTAGAGCGCGCCTTCCCGGTACGCGATCGCCTCGATGTCGAGCTCGTCCTCCTGGCCTGTCACCAACCGATCCATCCCGATGCTGGTGAGATCCAGGCCGCCCTTCACCACCAGCCGCTTCCCCTCGAGCGCGAGCCACAACAGCTGCCGCCGCGCCGGCTTCGACTTCCCCTTCTTGGTGGTGGTGTGTGAGGTCGCGAGGAAGAACGTGCCCGGCGGGCCCGGCGTGATGCTCTCCGCGTCGTCGAGGGTGTCGATGCCCTCGAGCACCGTGGGCGAGGGATCCAGCACGCCCTTCGCGTCGAAGGTGAACAGCCAGGGCGCGTGCCAGCTCGGCGTGTCGAGCAGCCCGGTGTCGTCGCTCACTGCCAGGTAGCGCGAAAGGGCAGGGACCCAGGTCACGCCGCTCAACTCCGGCGCACAGGTCTTCGCCCTCAGCTCTGCGGGCACGGTGACGTCGACGGGGGCTGCGAGGAGAACGAGCAGGATCAGCACGCGTTCGTTCTCGCACGCTTTGCTGGTTGATCCATCTCAAGCGCGGAAGGGCTTTACATCGTGCCCCGCGTGACCAATGTCACGTCGCAGATGGAGCACGCGCTTCGGGAAGACATCGTTCGTCACTGCCGGCTCCTCCACCAGCGCGGCTATCTCGCGGCGAACGACGGCAACGTCTCCGCGCGGCTGGACGCGAACCGGCTGCTGGTCACGCCCTCGGGGGTGCACAAGGGCTTCCTCGAGCCCGGCGATCTGATCATCGTCGACATGAAGGGCAACAAGCTCAGCGGCGAGCGCACGCCCACGGGAGAGCTCGCGCTTCACCTGCGCGCCCTGGCGCAGCGGCCCGACTGCAACGCGGTGGTGCACTCGCACCCGCCGCTGGCGATCGCGATGTCGCTGACGAAGAAGAAGCTCGACGGAATTCTCCCCGAGGTGACGCTCTCGCTGGGCAGGCTGCAGGTGGTCCCCTACAAGCGGCCGCTCACCGACGATCTCGCGCGCGCGGTCGCCGAGGCGCTGGAGCAGTCCGACGCCATCATCATGGAACGTCACGGCACCGTGGCGATCGGCAAGGACGTGGCGCAGGCCTACGGACAGACCGAGCGCATCGAGCACGCCTGCCAGGTGTTGTGGTCGGCCTATTCGCTCGCGGCGCCGCGGCCCGTCGACGAGTCAGAACAACGCGCGTTGCTGCGCATGTACGAAGCGAGCCGCCTGGGACGACGATGAGACCTCTGGAGTGGAGCGAAGGTGAGCTGAAGCTGATCGATCAACGGCTGCTGCCTGGCAAGGTCCTCTGGGTGAGTTGTCGAAGATCGCAGGAGGTCGCTGCGCGGATCTCCGACATGACGGTCCGGGGCGCACCCGCCATCGGCCTCGCGGCGGCGTATGGTCTGGTGCTGGCCTCGCAGGAAGCCGATGACGCGGCGCTGAAGGGGGAGTCGCGTCGTCGCTTCCTGCAGGCCGCGCGCAAGGAGCTCGCTGCCACCCGGCCCACCGCGGTGAACTTGTTCTGGGCGCTCGAGCGGTGCGGGGCGGCGATCGAGGCCGGCGCAGAGACCGGCGCGCTGCTCGAGCTCGCGAAGCGACTGCACGAAGAGGACGTGGCGGGGAACCGCCGCATGGGCGAAGACGGCGCGAAGCTGATCACCCCCGGCTGCGGAGTGCTCACGCACTGCAACGCCGGCGCGCTGGCGACGGGCGGGTGGGGCACGGGCCTCTCGCCGATCTTCGTGGCGCACGAGCGCGGCGTGAAGTTTCACGTGTTCGTCGACGAGACCCGGCCGCGGCTGCAGGGGGCGCGCCTCACCGCGTTCGAGCTGGCCCAGGCCGGCGTTCCGCACACGCTCATCTGCGACAACATGGCCGCGTCGCTGATGCGCGCCGGGAAGATCCAGGTCGCGCTCACCGGGGCCGATCGCATCGCCGCCAACGGCGATGTGGCGAACAAGATCGGCACGTACTCGGTCGCGGTGAACGTGAAGCACCACGGGCTCAGGCTCGCGGTGCTGGCGCCGAAGTCGACCTTCGACTTGTCCATCGCCAGCGGCGCGCAGATCCCCATCGAGGAACGCTCGCAAGACGAGGTCACGCAGTGGGGCGAGGAGCGGATTTGTCCCGCGGAGACGAAGGCGTTCAATCCGGGCTTCGACGTCACGCCTGCCGAGCTGATCAGCGCGATCTTCACCGACCGCGGCCCGATTTCTCCCGTCAACCCTGCAGAGGTAGCTCGGGTGATGAAGGGGTAACCCCTCTCCCCGACCTCCTGAGCGAAGTCGAAGGGTCCCCCGCAGGGGAGAGGGAGACATGGGTCAGAAGAGGCGGCCGATGAGCGGCTTGAGCTTCTCTCGCGTCTCCGCGGAGATCTTCGACTTGTCCGTCCACAGCCCCAGGCTCAGCGCCTTCTGGCAGCTGCAGTCGTCGGTGCAGCGCTGCGCCACCAGCTGGACCGCCTTGCGCAGGGTCTCCAGCGCGAGCGCGGTGGCCGCCTCGAGGTTGCCGATGATCTCCTGCAACAGCGCGTGCGAATCGAGCGTGGCCGGGTGCGGACGCCAGCAGTCGTAGTCGGTGGGCAGCGAGAGGTACGCGCAGCACAGCTCGGCCTCGCGCGCCAACTTGGCCTCGGGCATCGCCGTCATCCCGATCAGGTGCGCGCCCCAGCTGCGGTGCAGCTCGCTCTCCGCCCGGGTGGAGAACTGCGGCCCTTCCATCACCACCAGGGTGCCGCCGTCGTGCACCTTCGCCTTCGTCGCGCGGGCCGACTCCAACACGATGCCGCGCAGCTTCGAGCAGAAGGGGTTCGCCAGCTCGGCGTGCACCGCGAACTCGTCGAAGAACGTCGACTGCCGCCGGAACGTCTTGTCGATCAGCTGATCAGGCACCACCAGATCGCGCGGAGCGATCTCCTCGCGCAGGCTGCCCACCGCGGTGCTGCACAGCAGGTGGGTCACGCCCAGCGTCTTGAGCCCGAAGAGGTTCGCCCGGTAGGGCACGTGGGTGGGGCTGTGCACGTGCCCTGCGCCGTGCCGCGCCAGCAGGGCCACCGGCACCCCGCCCAGCTCCCCGGTGACGATCGCCCCCGACGGTTTCCCGAAGGGGGTGTCGAGCCAGTGCTCCTGGCCGTGCGTCAGCTGTCCCAGCGCCTGCCCCAGCCCGCTCCCACCGATGATGCCGATTCGTTGAAAAGCCATTTCAGGCTTAGTAGCGCACCAGCGCCCGTGAAGTGGGACCAAGGCGCTTGCCGCCGTCCAGGAAACCCAGCTCGATCACGAACTGGAACCCGGCGACGATCGCGCCCTGCCGCCCGACCAGCTTGGCGGTGGCGTCGGCGGTGCCGCCGGTGGCGAGGAGATCGTCGACGATGAGCACCCGGTGCCCCTTCTGCAGGGCGTCGGTGTGCAGCTCGAGCGTCGCCTCGCCGTATTCCAGCGCGTAAGATTGGCTGATCGTCGAGTAAGGCAGCTTCCCCTTCTTGCGCACCAGCACCAGCGACTTGGAGAGCCGCTCCGCCAGGCCCGCGCCGAAGAGGAAGCCGCGCGACTCGATCGCCACGATGGCGTCGACCTTCTCGTTCTTCCAGGGCTCGGCCAGCGCGTCGAGGGTGCGGCCGAAGAGGTCCGCGTTCATCAGGACCGGGGTGATGTCTTTGAACATGATGCCCGGCTTGGGGAAGTCGGGCACGTCGCGGATGGTGCGCTGCAGCTCGAGAACGATGGTCACGCGCGGTCGAGTAGCGCACCCGCAACGGCCGCGCAAACATCGCGGACACCTGAGCGTGATCAAGGCTTCGAAGCGGCCCCCTGTGGGACGTCCGGCGCCTCCCTCATCATCCCCCCCTCCGGAGAACGTCCATGGAACTCGATCACCGTCAGCTGTACCGCTTGCCGTGGAATGCGTCGGACAACGTGCTCTCGTGGCTCGAGCCGACCAACAAGTGCAACCTCTCGTGCGAGGGCTGCTACCGGGAGAACGACGGCACCCACAAGACGCTGGCCGAGGTGCAGGCCGATCTCGACGTGTTCGCCAAGTGGCGCACCTACGACAGCGTGTCGATCGCCGGCGGTGATCCGCTGCTGCACCCGCACGTGGTGGAGATCGTGCGCATGGTGGTCGAGGGCGGGCACAAGCCCATCATCAACACCAACGGCGTCGCGCTCACCCCCGCGCTCCTCAAGGACCTGAAGAAGGCGGGCCTGGTGGGCCTCACCTTCCACGTCGACTCGCACCAGGGCCGCGCCTCGCAGTGGCGCGGGAAGAGCGAGCTCGAGCTCAACGAGCTGCGCCTGGAGTACGCGAAGATGGTGGCCGCCGAGGGCGGGCTGTCGTGCGCGTTCAACTCGACCGTGTACGAAGACACCGTCAAGTTCGTGCCCGACCTGGTGCAGTGGGGCCAGGACCACATCGACATCGTCCACTCGATGATTTTCATCATGTACCGGGCGGCCGCGACCGACGGCGACTTCGACTTCTTCCGCGACGGGAAGAAGGTCGAGGTCAAGCCGCTGGTGTACGCGGTGGACGAGATCAAGCAGCGCAGCGACATCCGCGCGCCTGAGCTGGTGGCGAAGATCCGCGAGCGCTTCCCCGACTTCTCGCCTTCGGCCTACCTGGGCGGCACCGAGAAGGCCGACAGCTTCAAGTGGCTCTTCACCGGGCGCCTCGGGTTCCCCAAGAACGGCAGCGACTCGAAGATCATGGGCTACGTGGGGCCGAAGTTCATGGAGCTGGTGCAGAACGCCCACCACTTCTGGAAGGGCACCTACCTGGCGTACTCGCCGCAGTGGACGCTGGAGTCGGGGCGCTCGACCCTGGCGATGGGCCTGATCGAGCCCGGGGTGCGGCAGACCGCGAAGAACTGGCTCAAGCACCTGCTGACCAAGCCCTTCGACGCGCGGAAGAAGCTGCACTTCCAGTCGATCATGATGATTCAGCCCATCGACGTGCTCGAGGACGGCCGGCAGAACATGTGCGACGGCTGCCCTGACGTCACCGCGCACGACGGGAAGATCGTCTGGAGCTGCCGCCTGGAGGAGTACCGCCAGTACGGCGGGCTCATCAACAGCGTGCCGCGCGCGCGGGTGAGCTGCGGCTCGTCGATGTCGTGCAAGTCGACCGACTGCAACCACGACCACAAGCACCCGGCGAAGGAGCCGGTGAAGCCCGCGGCGAACCTGAGCTGATCATCTGTTTCCCTCTCCCCCGCGGGGGAGAGGGAGCTACACCGGAGCGCCGCGCGCCAGCTCACGCAGCCGCGGCTCGTCGAGGATCCGCACCTCGCGGCCCGAGCTGATCAGCCCCGCCGTCTTCAGCGCGCGCAGGCACCGCGACATCGTCTCCGGTCGCAGCCCCAGCAGCGCCGCCACGTGCCGCTTGGAGAACGGCGCGTGCTGCCCTGACGCGATCAGCGCCCCGCTGTGCAGCACGAACCGCGCGACCCGCGACACGGCCGAGCCACTGCGAAGATCTCCATCGCGCTCCACCCTCAACAGCTCATCGAGGGTCAGCTGCAACAGCGCGCTCGCGCTGGCGGCCAGCTCGGCCGACGGGCCGAAGCCCGAGCCCTGCAGCCCGGTCCGCTGCCGCACCGTGGTCGGCGTCGCCGTGCACACCACCGCGTCCGTGAGCGCCTCGACCGACGAGCGCGCCGCCTGGCCCCGCAGCGACTCGAAGCCCAGCAGCGACCGCGGCCCCCGCACGGCCGCCCCCAGCTCCTGCCCCGCAGAGTCCGTCGCGCTCAGCGCGAGCAACCCGCTCTTGACGAAAATCAGCTCACGGGGAACTTCGCCCTGGGGCCACAGCTGGGTTCCAGCCGGGACCTTTCGGGGAATGAAGGCGCACCCACCCGTGGCGCCAAGCGGACATTCCGTACACGAGTGAACCGGGGCATCGAGCATGTGAGAGAGGGTAGGGCGCATGGACCACTGTTTCAAACTGTGCCGAGTTGGAACACGAACGGAATGATGAAGATCAACTAATCCAGCATCAGTCACAAATTACAGCGCTCTTCGTGGATTGGAGCAAGAGAGATGCATGACCACTCTCAAGCCACGCCCCACCACGCGCTCCTGGGCAGAGCCCTGGAAAGTCAAAATGGTCGAGCCGCTGCACATGCTCACCGCTGAGCAGCGCAGCCGCGCGATCGCCGAAGCTGGGTACAACACCTTCCTGCTGCGCAGCGACGACGTCTACATCGACCTGCTCACCGACTCCGGCACCAACGCGATGAGCGACTGGCAGTGGGCGGGGATGATGCTGGGCGACGAGGCGTATGCGGGGAGCCGCAACTTCTACAACCTGGAGGCGGCCATCCAGAAACACTACGGGTACCGCTTCGTCACCCCCACTCACCAGGGCCGCGGCGCCGAGAACATCCTCTCGCAGATCTGCATCAAGCCCGGCGACTTCGTGCCGGGGAACATGTACTTCACCACCACCCGCCACCACCAGGAGGCCGCGGGCGCCACCTTCGTCGACGTCGTCGTTCCCGAGGCGCACGACCCGCAGCTCGAGCTCCCCTTCAAGGGCAACGTCGATCTGAAGGCGCTCGCCGCGCTGATCGAGAAGGTCGGGGCCAAGAAGATTCCCTACGTCTGCGTGGCCGCCACCGTGAACATGGCCGGTGGCCAGCCCATCTCGATGGAGAACATCAAGGCGGTGCACGCGCTCACCCGGCAGCACGGCATCAAGATCTTCCTCGACGCCACCCGCGCGGTGGAGAACGCCTGGTTCATCAAGACCCGCGAGGCCGGCTACGCGGACAAGAGCGTGGCCCAGATTCTCCTCGAGTTCTGCTCGTACAGCGACGGCTGCACCATGTCGGGCAAGAAGGACGCCCTGGTCAACATCGGCGGCTGGCTCGCGCTCAACGATCAGGCGCTCTACGAAGAGGCCAGCAGCCTGGTGGTGGTCTACGAGGGCCTGCACACCTACGGCGGCATGGCCGGCCGCGACATGGAAGCGATGGCCCGCGGCATCGTGGAGTCCGTGCAGGACGATCACATGCGCTCGCGCATCGGCCAGGTGGAATACCTGGGCGAGAAGCTGCACGGCTGGGGCGTGCCGGTGGTGCGCCCCATCGGCGGGCACGCGGTGTACCTCGACGCCAAGGCCTTCTACCCGCACGTGCCGCAGGAGCAGTTCCCCGCGCAGGCGCTGGCGGCCGCGCTCTACGAAGACTCCGGCGTGCGCGCGATGGAACGCGGCATCGTGTCGGCTGGCCGCGACAAGGTGACCGGCGAGAACCACCACCCCAAGCTCGAGCTGGTGCGCCTCACCATTCCAAGGCGCGTCTATACCCAGGCTCACATGGACGTCGCCGCGGAGTCGGTGGCCGCGGTGTGGGACGAGCGCAAGAAGGCCCGGGGCTTGAAGATGGTCTACGAGCCCAGGCACCTGCGCTTCTTCCAGGCGCGGTTCTCGCGGCTCTGAGGCGCTATATCGCCCTCAGAGATGGCGGCGCTCCGATGGCTGTGGACCTGGTTGACGCGGGTGGCGCGCTTCATCACCCGCGTCCTGGGCGCCTTCCTCAACAACCGCGGCATCCTGCTGGCGGGGGGCGTGGGCTACAACGCGCTCCTCTCGCTGGTGCCGTTCCTCACCCTCACCTTCGGGCTGCTCTCGCTCTTCTTCGACGACGCGAGGATCCTCTCCACCCTGCGCTCGGAGCTGCGGGTGCTGGTGCCGCAGAACGAAGACGCCATTCTCGGCGCGGCTGAGGCGTTCCTGCGCGATCAAGCCACCGTGAGCGTGGTGAGCGTGGCGGTGCTGGTGTTCTTCAGCTCCATCGCGTTTCGAATGCTCGAGCAGGCGGTGGCGGCGATCTTCCACACCTCGGCCAAGGGGGCGCATCGCCACTTCCTCGTCTCCGCGGTGCTGCCCTACAGCTTCATGGTGCTGCTGATGGCGGCGCTCTTCTTCGTCACCCTCGTCACCTCCATGCTCGACGCGCTGGGCGCCGGCGCCCTGCAGGGGGTCTGGGTGGAGCGCGGCACCGCGGTGCTGCTTCGCCTCGCCGGTTGGGGAGGGCTGGTGGCCCTCTTCGCCGCCATCTACCGGGTGCTGCCGGTGGTGAAGATCTCCCTCAACAAGGCGCTGGTGGGCGGGCTGTGCGCCGCGCTGCTGTGGCAGGGCGTGGGGCGGCTGCTGGTCTACTACTTCAGCACCCTCTCCATGGTGAACGTCATCTACGGCTCGCTCGCCACGGTGGTGGTGATGCTGCTGTTCATGGAGATCGCCTTCATCATCCTTTTGCTGGGCGCCCAGGTGATCGCCGAGCTCGAGCACAGCGCCGACGCCGGCGTGCCCTGGTGGCAGAAGCCGTAGGGCGGTCTCCCCGAAGTCGGGGCGGTCCGCGCGCCTCGGCGCGGTGATGGTGGGGTTCGTGACGTGGACTCTCGTGTGCGTGCTCCTCGGCCAACTCGACGGCGGCTCGACGCCCCCGTTCCCCGTGCGCTTCGTGGACAACGTGGTGCTGCCCGACGAGGTCTACGCGGGCGTGCTCGAGCTGCCGCCCGACGCGGTGCCCGACGTGCCCACCGCGCAGAAGGTGGCCGAGCAGCTCGCGCAGTTCCTAGTCAGCCGGGGCTACGAGCTGGCGCAGGTGTTCGTCGCGCTCGACGACGGCGGCCTCACCGTGCACATCGACGAAGGCCAGCTGGAGAAGGTGGTGCTGCGCGGCCGCTTCACCGTGCGGATGTTGCGGTTCAAGCTCGCGCTCAACCTGCCCAAGGACGTCTTCAACCGGCCGCACCTCGAGCGCGAAGTGGCCGAGCGGGCGCAGGCGATGCGCATCGAGCCCCCCTCGTGGCAGCTGATCGAGACGACGGACGTCGAGCACGAAGGCGTGCAGCTCGAGCCGACGCCCACCCTGGTGGTGGCGGGGCGGCCGCTCATCAGGCCCCGGCAGCGCTACGAGCTGCACTTCACCTTCGGCACCCCCGCGTGGAACACCGGCCTGGGCGTCGACCTGCGCTCGAGCTGGCTCAACGGCCTCGAGGCCGGGCTCAACTACCAGGGCAAGTCGGCTTTGCTCAGCCAGGACCGCTGGCGCGTGGGCGCCACCGGCGGCGTCGGCCTTCGCCAGGACCTTCCCCGCCGCAACGTCTACGCCTTCCCCTCGCGGGTGCGCGCCGAGGCGCTCTGGTACTCGCCCCCGCTCGACGAGCAGGACACCACGCGGCTGCTCACGCAGCTCTTCGGCGAGGTGTTCTTCCGCCAGCGGCGCGATCTCGACCTCGAGAACTACACCGCCGAGCGCGCGGAGTTCTCCGTCAGCCTGCAGACGCGTTTCCACCTGCTCACCGCCCAGCCGGGGGTGGGGCTGCAGTACTTCCACGTGGGCGGCTTCGTGCCGGCGGAGAACGCGCCGCCGTTCGTGCTGGGCACCGAGCCCTGGCGCCTGCGCGCGTATGGAGAGCTCAAGCTCGAGCTGGTCTTCTTCGATGGCGGCGCGCGGGCCGATCGCCGCCACGCGCTGACCCTGACGACGCGGCTCTCGGGCAACCTGAACCGCGACGACCTGCCGCTCTTCCTCGACGTGCGGCTCACCTGGCAGCTCGTCCTCCCTTTCGGGTGGAACGACCTCTGGCTGCGCGCGAAGGCCACCTGGCTCAGCGGCGACGTGATCTTCCCCTTCGAGGAGCCGCTGGGCCAGTACCTGCCCGGCGCCTTCGGAGGGCTCTGGCTGCGCAAGGGCGCCGCCGTGCGCGTGGAGTACCGCTACAGCCTGGTGCGCGACCTGGTGAAGGTCGGCGCGTTCGCGAACGCGGCGGTGTTCGACGAGGCGGGTGCGCCGCGCCCGGGGTTGGGGGCCGGGCCCAGCGCGCACCTGCTCATCGAGAACTTCTTCCAGCTCGATGTCTTCGTGAACCTGGCGGTGTTGTCAGACGGTCGCTTCGGCGCCGGGGTGCTGGTGTGGCTCAGGAAGGTCTTCTGACTACGCGCCCGCGACGGTGATCTTGATCACCTTCACCGGGGTGTTGGGCCGATCGTCGGTGGTGGGCGTCATCTCGATCTTCTTCACCACGTCCTCACCCGAGGTCACCTTGCCGAACACCGGGTGCCGCGAGGCGCCGGGCGAGAACCAGTCGAGGAAGCTGTTGTGCACGGTGTTGATGAAGAACTGGCTGCCACCGGAGTTGGGGCTGCCGGTGTTCGCCATCGAGAGCGTCATCGGCTCGTTGCTGATCTTCGCGGTGAACTCGTCCTTGATGTCGCCGTGCGGAGGACCGCCGGTGCCCGCGCGCGGGCTCATCGGATCCTTCGAGTGCGGGCACCCGAACTGGATCATGAAGTTCTTGATGACGCGGTGGAAGTGCAGGCCGTCGTAGAAGCCGCTCTGGGCCAGGCTGATGAAGTTGCCGACGGTGAGGGGCATCTGGTCCTGGAACAGCTCGACGGTGAAGTTGCCGAGAGAGGTCTCGAACGTCGCGATGGGGTTGGGCATGGGCGAAATGTACGCAGGCTCAGGCCGGGTGATGCAGAAATCCGCCTTCGGCCGGACGACAGGTTTGCGGGGTACGTCGCAGTGGCTGCGGGTGGCAGCTCGGGTGGCCCGTCGATTCACCGGGTTGCCGTGGATCGCAAAATGCCTGAGCCACCCTCATGACCATCGTCTGCGCGACCCATTTCACCATCTCGTCGTCTGATGCCACCGTCGTCGCCGCCCACCTCGCGCGCCGCATGAAACAGAAGCTCTGGCTGGTGACCGTGGTGCCGGGCGTGCCGCTCAGCACCGGCCGCACCAGCCATCGCGACAAGACGGTGCTCGACGCGCTGCACACCGAGGCGGGCGTGCTGCGGCAGGAAGGGCTCGACGTCGAGGTGTCGTTGCTGCACGGCAAGGTCGATCGCGCGCTGGGCAAGCTCTGCAAGGACCTGGACGCCAGGCTGCTGGTGGTGGGCGACAGCAGCCAGGCCCACACCTCTCCCTTCGCCACCCCGGTCGACCGCATCGCCTACGGCGTCTCGGTGCCGCTGCTGGTGGTGCACAGCATGCGGCCCTTCGAGGCGTGGGCGAAGGGCGAGCGCGCGCTCAAGGTGCTGCTGGCGATCGACCAGACCTGGAACTCGGCGGTGGCGCGCGACTGGCTGGCGGGGCTGGCCGCTTACGGTCCGCTCGACGTGCTCGCCACCCACGTCTGGCTGCCCACCGACGAGCACGCGCGGCGCCACGGCAAGACGCCGATGACGCCGGCCGACGAAGGCGCGATGGCCGAGGAGATCACGGCCGAGGCCGAGGCCGCCCTGCGCACCCTGCCGCCCCACGTGAAGTGGCGGGTGCAGCTCGAGGTGGGGCGCGGGCACCTGGGCGAGCTGTTGCTCGAGCTGGCCGCGCGCGAGCAGGTCGACGTGATGGTGCTGGGCACCCACCAGCGCAAGGGCCTGCTGAGCCGGCTCACCTCGACCTCGCACCAGGTGCTCGCCGACGCCATCATGTCGGTGGCGCTGGTGCCCGCGGAACCGATCGAGCCCAAGCGCGAGCCACGGCCCCCGGAGCAGGAGCGGCGCTGAGCGTGGTCAGCCCGCGTGCTGCATCGCGGTGACGGGCTTGAGCCGCGCCGCGATGAACGAGGGGATGAGGGAGATGAGGGTCACCACCAGGGTGATGAACGCGACGGTGGAGAAGACCCAACGCACGGTGGGCAGCACCACCAGCTTGTCCGAGAGCAGCACGAACTGAACGCCCACCGGCAGCGGCACGTGCGCGGCGTTCAGGCCCACCGAGAGCAGCACGCCGAAGACCGCCCCGCCCACGGTGGCCAGGAGCCCCAGCAGGAAGCCCTCGGTGAGGAACATCAGCAGCACCGAGAGCTGCTGCATGCCGATGGCGCGCAGGGTGCCGATCTCCCGGGTGCGCTCACGGATGCTGATCCACATCACGATCATGATCCCCACGCCGATGATCTGCAGCAGCAGCCCGCCGAGGAAGAACGAGAGCCAGCTCATCAGGTCGACCGTCCACGCCACGAAGCTCACCTCGTCGTGCCAGTTGGTGAGGTCGAGCCGCTGCCCCACCCACGGCTCGCGCGAGACGTTCTCGAACTTGAACCAGAAGGCGCGCGGGTCTTCGTCCATCATCACGTAGCCGGCCTTCGTCAGCCCGTCGCGCAGCCGCGCCTGCACCTTCTTGAGGTACTCGAGGTCGGCGGTGGGCAGGTAGATCTGCAGCGCGCCGGTGGTGTCGTCCTTGAGTTGATACAGCTGGCGCAGCGTCACCTCGTTCAGGAAGCACGAGAACTGGCTCAACATCCCCAGGCCCTTGACGATGGCCACCACCACCACGTCGACGGTGTTGTTGGTGCCGCGCGCGGTGGGGGCGGAGATGGTGAGCGCGTCACCCACGCGCACGTTCAAGGTGGCCGCCTGCTCCTCGAACAACATGATGGAGCCGGGCCGGGCGAGATCCTCGAGCCTGCCTTCCTTCACCTTGAGCGCTTCCTTGAGCCCCTGCTCCTGGGTGATGTCGATGCCGCCCAGGCCAATCATGGTGCTGTTGGTCTCGCTCACCACCTTGGCCCAGCCGCGCCCGCGTGAGGCCACGTAGAGCAGCTCAGGCACTTCCTTCTTCACGGTCGCCAGGACTTCCTGCGCGCGCGTCACCACCGGGGCCGCCTGGCCCGAGGTGACCTTGAAGAAGCCGGCGACGTTGATGTGGCCGCTCATCAGGGTGGTGGAGGTCTCGATGAGCGAGCGATTCATGCCCTCGCCCACGCCGAGCATCACCACCATCAGCGCGGTGACGAGCCCAATCGCGGCCATCAACACGCCGGTGCGGCGCCGGTGTTGCCAGAGAGAGAGGAAGGCGATGCGAAGGAGCATTCAGGACTCCGAGGCCTGCATGGCGACGATGGGTTGAATGCGGGTCGCCAGCACCAGCGGGAAGATCACCGCGACGACGCTGACCACCAGCGTGACGATGATCGCCAGCAGGATGCCCGAGCCCGTGAGCTCAGGGCGCAGCACCGGACCCGAGAAGAAGAAGTACAGCTCGTCGCGGAAGGCGGGAATGCCGCGGTAGTTCAGCCACTTCACGAAGGCCGAGCCCACCGCCGCGCCCAGGGCGCCGAAGGAGAGCGCCAGCATCACCGTCTCCATCATCACCATGCCCAGGATGAAGGGGCGCTGCGCTCCGATGGCGCGCATGGTGCCGATGGTGGTGGTGCGCTGCAGCGTGGCGATGGTCATGCCGATGGTGACGACGATCAACGCGAAGAACGCGAACGCGCTCACCACCGCCAGCAGCAGCAGGCGGAAGAAGAGGATGAACTTGCCCAGGAAGCCGGCCGCCGTGCTCCAGCCCACCACGAAGGTCTTCGGGGTCGCGCCTGCCACCAGCGCCTCCACCGGGGAAATCTGTTCGGCTTCCAGGGTGGGCCGCTCGGCCTTGAGCGCTTCCTTCAGGCCCAGCAGCGCGTCGACGTTCGGCTTGAACTGACCTTGCGCGCGGGCCTCTTCGAGCTTCAGAACTGCCCCCAGCGCCGCCGCGAGGCGAGCGGGGAGCTTGCCTGAGTCGAGCAGCGCCTTGGCGGCGGCGAGGCGCGCGGCCTCGGGTGGAGGGGCCTCGGCGCCCAGCAGCGTCTCGAGCTCTTCGCGGGTGCGCAGCTGCGCGGCCTCCGAGCCGTCCTGGAGCAGCACCGCGGCGTGCATCACCACCCCCTCGTCGATCTCCTCGGGAGAGAAGGTGTCGCCCAGCCGCCGCGCCTTCGCGGTGGGGCCGTCCTTGCCGGTGAAGCCGTCCTCGAAGGCCTTCGACTTCACTTCCTGCACCACCTCTTCGTCGCCCCCGAAGAGCTCGGCCTCGGCGCTCTCGCGGTCGATCTCCCTGGCGCCGGTCTCCTTCTTCATCGCTTCCTGCTCGGCGCGCTTCTCGGTGGTGAGGAAGCCGTAGAGCTCGCGGAAGGTGATCATGTCGACCAGCGCGTTGGCGCCGGCCAGCGGCGACTTCTCCAGGCCGTTGAGCTCGAACACGCCGTACACCTTCACCAGCGCGGTCTGCAGCGAGCCCGAGCGGCCGAAGCTGCGCAGGGTCATGGTGTCGCCCACCTTCACCCGGTACAGCGAGAGCAGCGGCGCCAGCTCCTGGTAGAAGAAGTCGTAGCGGCGCTCGAAGTTCTCGTCGGTGACGGTGAAGAGCTGGGTGAGCAGCGCGGCCAGCTCGGGTTCCTGCGAGCCGAGCAGGCCCTGCAGCTTCTTCCTCGCCACCTCGGTGCCCAGGCCGTCGAGCTGCAGCACGATCTCCCGCGTCTGCGCCTGGTTCTCCTTCACGTAGCGCTGCAGTTCCTTGTCGCCCGCGTCGGACAGCTTGCGGCCGGCGGCGCGCGCGTCGCGGATCTTGTCGAGCCGGCGGGCGTTCTTGAGCTTGAGCAGCTCTTCCACGAAGAAGCGCGGGAGCAGGATGCCGCGGTGTCCCGAGGGCACCCTCTTGCCCTCCACGATCTGCATGCGATCGAACGTGGCCTGGTACGCGTCGAGATCGGTGCCGAGGTAGCGGATGAAGAGCAGGTCGCTGTCGCTGACGATGGGCGCCAGGCGGTTCTCCAGCAGCTCGAGGTGGCCGAAGGGGTCGGCGTCGAAGCTCTGCCAGAACTCCTCCGAGCCGGCCTTCGCCAGCACCTCGCGCGCCTGCTGGTCGAGGTCCTTCTCGGCGGTGAGCTCCTTCTCGCGCTCGAGGTCCTTGGCCAGCACCGCCACCATGTTCCGCACGTGCGAGATGAGGCTCTGCTTGCGCGACTCGAACTCGGCCTGCGGCTTCTTCGTCGCTTCCTCGTGCTGCTCGCTGATCAGCCTGCGCAGCTTCTCCAGGGTCACGTCGACGGTGTTGCCCGAGCCCAAGATCGAGGTGGCCGCGCCCATCGGCACCACCTTCGCCACGTTGGGCACCGCCAGCAGCTTGCCCTTGAGCGCCTTGAAGTCTTCGATGGGCGTGAGCGACGAGTCGGTGCCGTCCATGCGGCCGTAGATCTCGAGCGGGTCCTTCGAGTGCGCGCCGTACACCTGCAGGTGGCCGGTGATGCTGCCGATGATGCTGCGCGAGAGGGCGTCGTCGAGCGTGGAGAACACCGAGCCGCCCACCACCAGCAGGGCCGCGCCGAACAAGAGCACCAGCCCCACGAAGAGGTTGAGCATGCTCGAGCGGATGTTGGCGAAGGCGATGCGAACCAGGACGAGGACCTTCGAGAACATGGCGGGTCGTCGTTAACGCATTGGCCAGCCCGCAGCTTGGCCAAATTGCTAGAGAGCGCGCATGACCAGATCCCTCTTTCCCGTTGGACTCTGTGCCCTCTTCCTCACCGCCTGCGAGCCCACTTTCGTGGAGATCACGTTCGACGGCCTGCCGAAGTGCGAGACCCACAAGCTCTCGACGGAGATCGTGGTGAAGATCGACGGGCCGCGGTCCACGTCGATGCACCGCGCGCGTGGCGACGGCGAGCCGATGACCGCGAAGTTGGTGGTGGGCAAGTTGTACAAGGTGAAGGCCTACAAGTGCGCGGGCGAGCCGTGCGAGACCGAGAAGAACCTCTTCCACGGTGACGAGCTCACCGCGCCCGAAGGCAAGACGGCGCGCATGACCCTCTCGTTGCCCGGTGCGCCCGCGTGCGTGCCTCCAGAGCCGCCGCCCGCGCCCGCTGCTGTGGAGGATGCCGGGGTCGCCGCGCCCGCCGCCGCCGACGCGGGGTGAGCGTCACTCGACCCGCGGGCTGCGCGCCCTCTCGAGCCCGGTCTTCTTGAGGTCAGTCCACAGCTTGAGCTCTTCGCGGGTGAGGATCTTCGAGCCCGGGTCAGCCTTGAAGAAGTCGAACAGCGCGCTGGGGCTGGTGGTCTCGTTGCCCAGCCTGCGGGCGCCCGGGTAGTTGGCGGCCTTCATCGAGCGCACCACCGCCTCTGAGCAGAACAGGCCCTTGGAGGCGCGGCGGCGGCCGTTGATCTTCTTGTGGGTGACGAGCTGGCAGAGGGTGGCGAGGAAGATGGAGAAGAGGCCCCGCACGTCGTAGTCGTCGCCCAGCCACTCTCCGGTCTGCGGGAGCCCCTCGTCGAGGGCGTGCGCCGGCACCACCAGCTCGAGCACCTGGTTGTCCTTCACGAAGCGGGCGAGGGAGATCAGCCGGAAGCCCGTGGTGTGCGCCTCCAGCACCAGCCGCAGCTGGAAGAGCGGATCTTCGACGAGCAGCCAGGCGTGGCTGAACTGCGAGCCGGTCAGCTTGCGGATGAGGGCAGAGAGCGGGTTCCACCGGCGTGGGGTGGAGAAGCCGACGAACACGCGCGGTGGCGGCAGCGGCGCTGCGGTTTCCATGCGGGGTTGAAACCACGCGCGCCCGAGCGGGTCCAGCGCCGAAGAGGTGCGAACCAGAACAGGTCAAGGGCCCGCCAATCGGCGCGTGCTAAGGGCACCCGCATGCCGGCTCCAGCAGAAGAGGTGATCTTCGCAGGCGCGGTCGAGGGGCTGTTCTTCAAGGGCCTCGGCTCGCGGGTGACCCCCGAGCTGCAGCAAGAGCTCAAGGCGGTGGGGCTCGATCTCACCAGGCAGCTGTTGCCCGCGTACCCGCGCAAGGTGTGGAACGCGGCGCTGCCGCTCGCGGTGCAGCACGTGTGGCCGCAGCTCGACTTGGCCGATGGGCACTACCGCCTGGGCCGCGCCATCATCGACGGCTTCCAGGAGACGCTGCTGGGCCGCGCGCTGGCGGGCATGGCGCGGGTGCTGGGCCCCATGCGCACGCTGGGGCGCATGCGCCAGAACCTCCGCACCGGCGCCAACTACAACGAGATCACCCTGACGCCGGAGACCGCCAACGTGGTGCTCTTCTGGATCAACGAGCCCTTCATTCACCCCGGCTACGTGCAGGGCCTGCTGCACGGGTCGATCGAGATCAGCGGCGGGCGCAACAGCGCGGTGGAGATCGTCTCCCGGGACCCGGCGGGCACCACCTATCGGGTTCGCTGGGACTGAGCGGGGCTCACTCCATCGCGCCGATGATCGCCTGGGTGAACTCCGCGGTGTTCGCCTTGCCGCCGAGATCACCGGTCTTCACCTTGCCCTCGGTGTAGACCTTCCACACCGCGTTCTCGACGCGGCGGGCGATGTCAGGCATCTCCAGCCACTCGAGCATCATCACCGACGACATCAAGAGCGCGGTGGGGTTCGCCAGGCCCTTGCCCGCGATGTCGGGCGCCGTGCCGTGCACCGCCTCGAAGACCGCGCACTCGGTGCCGATGTTCGAGCCGGGCACCACGCCCAGGCCGCCCACCAGGCCCGCACAGAGATCAGAGATGATGTCGCCGTACAGGTTCTCCATCACCAGCACGTCGTACTTCTCGGGGTTCTTCACCAGCTGCATGCAGAGGTTGTCGACGATCACCTCCTCGGCCTGGAGCTGGGGAAAGTCGCGCGCCACCTTGCGGAAGCAGTCGAGGAAGAGGCCGTCGGACAGCTTCATGATGTTCGCCTTGTGCACCGCCGAGACCTTCTTGCGGTTCTTCCGCGCGGCGTACTCGAAGGCGTAGCGGCAGATGCGGGTGCTGGCCTTCTCGGTGATGATCTTGATCGACTCGACCACGCCGGGCACCACGATGTGCTCGATGCCCGCGTAGAGGTCTTCGGTGTTCTCGCGCACCACCACCAGGTCCACGTCTTCGTAGCGCGTCTTCACCCCCGGCACCGAGCGCACCGGGCGCACCGAGGCGTAGAGATCGAGCCGCTTGCGCAGCTGCACGTTGGCCGACTGCTGGCCGGTGCCGATGCCCGTGGCGGTGGGCCCCTTCAGGCCGACGCGCGTGCGCATCACCGACTCCACCGTCTCGTCGGGGAGGTTGGTGCCGTACTTGTTCACCGCCTCGGCGCCGCAGTCGCGGTACTCGAACTCGAGCGGCGCCTTCGCGCCCTCCAACACCTTCCGCACGGCGTCGCACACCTCGGGGCCGATGCCGTCGCCGTTGATCATCGTGAGCTTGCGCGTCGTGGCTGTCGTCATGCGCGGGATCTAGGCCTCACCTCCGCTCCAGTCACCCACAATTGGGGACAACGAAGTCCGCCCGGACACCTCTTGCGCGGGCGGCAGCTGCGCTAGCTTCCGGCTCGTGCAGCTCGATCGGATCAGGGAGAAGGTGTGGAACGGGGAGGTGCTTTCCGATTTCGAGCTGAGTGAGCTGGAGACCGCCGCGCAGAAGGAAGGCGGCCCCATCTGGCGCACCACGGTCGCGCAGGCGCTGATCAACGCCGACGCCATCAGCCAGGCCATTCCCATTCTCGAGGCGGTGCGCCGCGACTTTCCCACCGAGGTGCAGGCGCACCTGGCGCTGGGCCGCGCGCTCATCAGCCTGGAGAAATGGAACGAAGCCGAGGCGCCGCTCAAGCGCGCGCTCGAGCTCAACCCCGGCGATCCCGAGCCCACCAAGGCGCTGGCCACGCTCGCCCTGCGCCGCGGTGAATGGGCGCGCGCCAAGGCGTGGATCGACGAGGTGGTGCGCGCCGACCCGCTCGACGAAGAAGCGCAGCTGCTGCACAGCGAGCTCGAGCGCCTGGCACCCGGCGAGCTCGACCGCGAGCCCACCCTCGACCTCTTCACCCGCGCGCTGGTCGAGCGGCTCAAGGCGCAGTCGACGCCCCACCTGGTGGCGCGCGGACAGCTCACCATTCGACTGGGGCGGGGCGGGGTGGCGCGCTTCGACCTGCCCGCGCTCTTCGGGGAGTCGCTGCGCACGGGCCGTTCCCTCACCGAGGCGGTCGAGTTGCTGGCGAAGGACTTCGCCGAGCGCAGCTTGGGTATTCCCGCGGGCAAGCTGCAGCTGCTGGCGCGGGTGCTGCCGGTGGTGCGCGACTCCTCGTTCCTCGAGCGCGGTGAAGGCGCGGCGCGGCGCGAGGGCCCCGCGGGGCTGTGGTTCTTCTTCGCCGTCGACGATCCCGAGGTGGTGCTCTACGTGCCGCAGGGCCTGCTCGCCGCCTACCACGTGAGCCTCGAGGAGCTCGACGACTGCGCGTGGAAGAACCTCGACGCGCGGCCGACCGAGGTGCGCATGCTCGAGCTGGAGCAGGGCGCGCTGCGGCTCTCGTCGACCCCCACCGGGTTGTGGGCGCTGGCGCACGGTGACGGTCACGACGCCGCCCGCCTGCTCACCCCGCACCACCGCGCCGCCATCGAGAAGGCGTGTGGCCTGGGGCCGCTGCGCGTGTACCTGGGGCTGCGCGAGCTGGTGTTGTTCTGCCGCGAAGACGACGCGGTCTCGCTCAAGAAGCTCGAGGGGCTCGACGCCGCGCGCGAGGGCATCGTGGGCGCCTGGCGGCTCGAGGGCGGGAAGCTGACCGCGCTGGCCGAGTGGGATCTCGGGGACGACGACACCCAGCCGTAGCCCTACTTCGCCAGCCGCCAGACGCCGGTGGGGGCGCTCAGGTAGAGGTCGGTGGCGTCGCCGATGAGCTGGAGTCCTGGGTTGGGGGTGAGCTCGAGGATCGAGGGGCCTCCATCG
>VFKJ01000886.1 GCA_009885595.1 Myxococcales bacterium
TACTACCCGGTGGGCGGCTCGGCGCAGCTGGCCAACACCCTGCTCGCCACCGTGGCGAAGGCCGGTGGCTGGACGCGCATCTACGCCGACGTGCAGGAGGTGCTGCTCGAGCACGGCCACGCGGTCGGCGTGCGGCTGAAGACAGGCGAGGAGCTGCGCGCGAAGACGGTGGTGAGCGCGGCGGGCACGGTGCCGACGGTGGAGCGCATGCTCCCGGCGGCGGTGAAGCACGACGCCTGGGCCGACTCGGTGGCCTCGCTCACGCCCGCGCCCGCGCACGTCTGTCTGTACGTCGGCTTCAAGGGCGACCTCCGCGAAGCGGGCGCGACCTCGGCGAACCAGTGGTTCTACGAGACCTGGAGCCATGACGCCGAGTCCTGGCCGGTGGAGCCCGGCGTCGAGCCCGCGCCCTGCCCCGTGCTCTACGTGAGCTTCCCCTCGCTGAAGGATCCCGCGATGGCGAAGGACCCGAACGCCAAACACACCGCCGAGGTCGTCACCTTCGTCAGCTACGACGACTTCGCGAAGTGGAAGGAAGAGCGCTGGCGGCGCCGGGGGGCGGACTACGAGTCGTTCAAGAAGGCGATCGAGAAGACGATGCTGGAACAACTCCTCGCGCGGTTGCCGAAGCTGCGGCCGCTGGTGGACTTCGTCGAGCTCTCCACGCCGCTCAGCACCGAACACTTCGTGCGGCCGGCGCGCGGCAGCATCTACGGGCTCGAGCCCACCCCGCGCCGCTTCGCCAATCGCTGGCTGCGGCCGCGCTCTCCGATTCCCGGCCTGTATTTCGCGGGCGCGGACATGACCTCGGTCGGGGTCATCGGCGCGATGATGGGCGGGGTGCTCGGTGCCGCGGCGGTCGCGCCCGTCGACGTCGGCCGCTTCCTCGCGAAGCACGGCCGGAGCTAGGAGCTGATGAAGTAGGCGCCTCGACTCCGCACCATTTACGTAAATCTACCCAATTTTAGGGTTCGTCAGCCTCGACGAAGGCTCCAGCCTGTGTCAGATGATGCTCAACCACGCAGTCCCACACGAAAAGGAGCCGACATGACCAGCACCCCACTCCGTGACTTCCTGGAGATCCCCTACGAGAAACTCGAGGAGATGAACCTCGAGGTGA
>VFKJ01000826.1 GCA_009885595.1 Myxococcales bacterium
ACGTCGCCTTCATCGCCTGGAGGCAGGCCGCTCCCGGCACCAGCACCAACCCCACCGCCGACGAGGCCGCGCTCAGGCCGGCCCTCGACGGCATCGGCACGCTCACCAACGCCACCACCCAGACTTTTACCAGCTGGGACAATCTCCCCGCGCTGCAGGGCTTCTACGACATGGCGGGCGGGGCCGATCTGAAGGCGCGCGCCAACGCGATCGCCGACGGCCTGGTGGGCGCGGGCGCCGGCACGCTGGCAGGCACCGCGGGCGTCACCGGCCCGTTCAAGATGCAGGTCGAGTTCCTCCACCGCACCAACTCGGCGGTGGTGGTGATCGTCGCGCTCACGCCGCTGGCGAGCTTCTCCGGCTCCCCCCTCTTCAACATGAGCGACACCGCGGGTGGCTCGGCGCTCGCGCAGTTCGGCGACCCGAACGCCTACCAGTGCGAGGTGTTCGCGCCGGGTAACGGCAAGGTCGACTTCCTCTTCGTGGTCGATGACAGCTGCTCGATGGCGACCTACCAGGCGGCGCTCGCGAGCACGGCGGCGGCGGTGCAGTCGCAGCTGGGCAACTCGACCCTCGACTGGCGGGTGGCGCTGGTGACCTCGGCCTATTCGTACGGGGGCACCACGCTCAACCAGAACGTGGTGCGCGGCTTCACCCGGAACATCGATCAGTTCAGATCGTGGCTGACCACCAACTCCACCTGCAACGCGATGGTCTGCAACAACGTCGCGGGCGCGACGCCGGCGTGCTGGGGCAGCGGGGCGAACGGCGGCTGCTGGGTCGGCACGGGTGGCAGCGGCACCGAGCGCATCCTCGAGTCGAGCGCGCGCGCGATGAACGTGCTCACGCCGGTGCCGGCCGCGGGCGCTCCAGATGTGACGACGAAGATCCGCAACGGCGCGCAGTTGGTGGTGGTGCTCCTCGGAGACGCCGACGATCAGTCGACGTACAACGGGCCGGCGTTCTCCACCTTCTTCAACACGCTCAACGGGACCCTGGGCGCCAACGTCTACACGAACCGGATTGGCCCGGTGAAGGTGCACGGGATCATCTGTCCCAACGGGCAGACCTGCGGCGAGTTCCAGCAGGCGGTGCGCCGGACGCCCGCGGTGATCACCGCGACCGGCGGCATTCGCGGCGACATCACCACCGCGGCGTCGATCACCAACGCGGTGGGGTTGATCGTCAACTCGGCGATCGCCTCGGCCGGCTACCGGATGCAGAAGCCGCCCATCGGCGCCTCGGTGAAGGTGGCGATGGACTCGGTGACGGACGCCGTGGCCTGCAACAAGGACAACATTCCGCGCAGCCGGACCAACGGGTTCGACTTCGACGGCATCAACCGCTCGCTCTCGTTCTTCGGCGCCTGCCGGCCCGCGAGCGGGACCAGCTCGGCCGCGGTGTCGTACCGCTACTGGGTCGACACCACGCCCAACCCGGGCGGCAACCCGCCTCCGTGCAGCACCGACGTGCCGTACTACGACCCCACCGATCCGGACTTCTGTCTTGACCACCTCGCGTGTGATCGCACCACCAACAGCTGCGAGTGCCCGGCTGACTGCGGCGGCAACCCGCCTCCCGGCAAGGTCTGCGACACCAACAAGCTGGTCTGCGACTTCGTGTGCACCAGCGACTGCGCGGGCACCTGCAGCCAGTTTGAGACCTGCGGCGTGGCGAGCTGCTCGTGCAACTGCCGCCAGGCGGCTTCGTGCCCGGTCGGCTACACCTTCCAGAACGGTGGCGGCACCTGCGGCTGCGTCTGCGACACCGCTGCGCTCAACTGCGGCGCGACCTACGACGCTGATCCGCTGGCCTGCAGCTGCGTGTGCAAGGCCGACTGCGGCGGGTGCGAGGCGAACTTCACCTGCAACCGCTCGACCTGCACCTGCACCAGCGGCATCAACTGAGCTGCCGTCCGGGCTGACGAATCTAGAACAGCTGCCGTCCCGCGGGCTCGAGGGCGCGGTAGCTCTTGTTCGCCTCGCGGAGCAGATCTTC
>VFKJ01001091.1 GCA_009885595.1 Myxococcales bacterium
GCCTTACGAGGAACCCGAGCCTCCTCCCCCCGCCCCGCCTCCGCGCGCCAGTGGCGGCAAGGCCGGCCTCACCCTCTTCGTGGCGGGTCGCGATCCCTTCAAGATGACCGGCGACGTGTTCACCATCGGCCGCGGGAAGTCGTGCGAGTTCGTGATCGACTCGAACCGCGTCAGCCGCGAGCACGTGCGCATCCTCCGCGAGGGCCCGGACTTCGTGCTGGAAGATCTCGGCTCCTCCAACGGCACCTTCTTCGGGCCGTCGAAGGAGAAGATCGGCAAGCGGAAGATCAAAGACGGCGACGAGTTCACGCTCGGCACCGAGAAGATCAAGTTCCAGATCAGGAAGTAATCCCCTCTCCCTCTGGGAGAGGGTCAGGGTGAGGGCCACTCACTCCTGATCAGATCTCGCGGGCCTGCCCCGCGCGCGCCGGCCCGGTGCGCTGGAAGACGGCCTTCGCCAACCGGTCCGCCACCACCGCGAGCTCCAGCTCGGTGACCAGCCCCAGGAAGAGCCCCTCGCGCACCACCGCCACGCAGGGCATGCCGCCCTCGTTCATCTTCGCGCGCGCCACCTCGAGCGAGTCACGGGCCTCGACCATCGGGACATCACCCTTCACCACCCCCGCGACGTAGCCCCAGGCGCCCTGCTCTCCTGCCGCGCGGAGGATGTCCTTCGAGGTGGCGACGCCGATCAGCTTTCCGTACGCCTCGACCGCGATCGCCTCGTAGTGCGTCATCGTGAGCATGCGCACCGCTTCACCCAGGGTGGTGGCCGGCGTGAAGCGCGGCGCGTACGGGCTCACCACGTCGCCCAGCTGCACGCCCTCGAGCACCCGGCCCATGCGTTGATCAGCGACCTCGCGACCGGCCCCGGTGAAGACGAACAGCGCGATCACCACCAGCACGGGGTTGGGCGGCGAGAGAAAGAACAGCCCGAAGCTGAAGAGCCCGACCGCCAGCACCTTCGCGACGAAGGCCGAGGCGACGGTGGCCTTCTCCGGCCCCACCACCCAGCTGAGCACCGCGCGCAGCACCCGCCCACCGTCCATCGGCAGCGCGGGCACCATGTTGAAGATCGCCAGCGCGGCGTTCGAGAGCACCAGCATGGCGAGGAGCGTCTCCA
>VFKJ01000734.1 GCA_009885595.1 Myxococcales bacterium
ACGCCGGCATCATCGGCTTCGAAGGACCCTGAAGCTCTACTTCTTCTCCGCGGGCTTGGCCGCGTCTGCCGGGGGAGGCGTCGCCGGCTTCTCCTTCTTGGTGCCGGTGCCCTTGGTGGTGGCCGTGGTCGCGGTACCACCTGCCGGAGGCGCGACCGCCGCGTCACCCGCCGCCGGAGCGGGGGCAGGCGCGGGCGCCGGAGCACCCTGGGCGAAGGCAGACAGCGACAGGAGCGCGAGCAACGAGAGCGTACGGATCATGGGCAAGACCTCTGGGACTGCGGGGTTGGGAGCAAAGACGCGGCTCAGACGCGCTCCGGTCCGCCCGGATTCATAGCCCAGCACAGTCGAAAACTGTGTGCTTCCGGGCACCTGTGTATCCTGCCGGGTATGGCAGACGACCTGGTGGCCCGCCTCGACGCGTGCACGGCGGTGATTCACAAGAAGGCGCCGGGCTTCACTCCGAAGCTGGGCATCATCCTGGGCAGCGGGCTGGGCGCGTTCGCCGACTCCCTCGAGCGCGCGGTGTCGATCGACTACAGCGAGTTGCCGGACTTTCCGACTTCCTCGGTGCACGGTCACGCGGGCCGGCTGGTGCTCGGGTTCCGCGGCCTGGTGCCGATCGTCGCGATGCAGGGGCGGGTGCACTTCTACGAAGGCTACGCGCCGTGGCAGGTGGCGTTCCCCGCGCGGGTGCTGTGCCGGCTGGGCATCAAGCACCTCACGGTGACCAACGCGGCGGGCGGCATCAACCCGGGCTTCAAGGTCGGCGACCTGATGGCCATCACCGATCACCTGAACCTCTCGGGCTTCAACCCGCTGGTGGGCAAGAACCTCGAAGTGCTGGGCCCCCGCTTCCCCGACATGAGCCACGCGTACGATCCGCCCTCGCTCGAGGTGCTGCGCGGCGCCGCGAAGGTCGATGGGGTGAACCTGCGCGAGGGCGTGTACGTGAGCCTGGCGGGCCCCAGCTACGAGACGCCCGCAGAGATCCGCATGCTGCGCACGCTGGGCGGAGACGCGGTCGGCATGTCCACCGTGCCCGAGGTGATCGTCGCCTCGCACATGGGCGTGAAGGTGACCGGCATCAGTTGCATCACCAACCTCGCCGCGGGCATCAGCAAGCACGCGCTCTCGCACGACGAGGTGTCGGAGACCGCGAACCTCGTGACCGGCACCTTCCAGAAGTTGATCGGCCGCTTCCTCGATGACGTGGCCGCGAAGTTCTAACCTTCACCAACCCGAGACACCCATGGCCGAAAAAAAGAAGAAGCAGACTGAAGACGAGCGCCGCGACAGCCCGCGCGTGCCGATGAGTTTCCTGGTGCGCGACGTGGGCCTGCGCGACGGCGAGTGGGAGGAGCGCCAGGGCGATCTCTCGCTGGGCGGCATCTCGTGGCGGGGCAAGACCGCGCCCCACGGCACCGAGGTCGACGTGCGCTTCCGCTTGCCGCTGGTGCCCAAGGAGGTCCGCGCGCGCGGTGAAATTCTGCGCGTGAAGGCCGCGGGCGTGGGCATCGACTTCCACCTGCGCTTCACCGAGCTCGACGTGCGCGCTGAGCTGGCCATCGCGCGGTTCCTCGACGAGTGGTTGTCGAAGCAGGACTGACGCCCTCGAGGCGGCGCACGACCAGCGGCGGCTGCAGCGGCTTTGCGCCTGCGCTCAGGCGATCGGCTGCTCGACCAGCGTGACCCACTCGCTGGGGTCAGGCACCTCGGCCGCGGTGGTCACGTACACCTCGCGCGGCGCCTCGGACGCGTGCTTGCCGTTGTTCGCCATCCACTGCGTGATGGCGTCGTACGCGGGCTTCATCTTGTCGTAGCGCCCCACGTGCCGAACGATGGCCGCCTGCGCCGCGTCGAGGTGCAACGGCTTCACCCGGCCACCGGCCTGCACGGGTTTGTCGCAGGTCATCACCGCCTCGAGATCCACCCGCTCGGGCGTCATCGCGTAGTAGCGCACGAAGGGCGGACCGACCGGGGTGGCGCCGGCTTTGCGAATCGCTTCGCTGAGCTCGAGGAACGCCTCGTTGAAAAAGCCTTGCATCTCGGACATCGGCAACTCGGCGCGAATCGCAACTGCTTCGCTGGCAGGCAGGTTCGCCGTCAATATTTCGTAGGCCATGAGGGCCTCCTTCGAAACGAGGAGGCTGCATCACCCGCGCCACCGGTTTTCTAATGGTGAGCGCGCTCTCGCCCCGGCCGGAAGTGCGCGGCCTCGAGCGTGAGGTGGTCTTCGACGTCGAGCATCCAATAGCCCTCTTTGCCAGGCTCGGTGGAGCTGCCGCCGCCGAACAGGTGCGGCCGCTCTTCCCCGGCGCGCTGCCAGGAGCGGGTGTGCGAGTGCCCGTGGTGCAGCATCAGCTCGCGGCCTTCGAGCACCGAGAGGAGGGCGGGGCCGTCGATGAGCGCGGACTCCAACCACTCGCGGCGGCCGTCGGGCGAGAGCGGGCCATGGTGCGAGAGCACGTGCACCGTGCGATTGGCGAGGCGGGGGTCATCGAGGATCTTCGTGAGCGCCGCGAGCTGCGAGCTGCCGAGGCGGCCCACCACGTACTGGCTCCAGCCGGGCACCCGGGTGCTGTCGAGGCCGATGAGCGCGACGTCGTCACCGAGCAGCCGCACGAAGGGATAGCCGGTGGCGTCCGCGTGCTCGGGCATGGCAGAGGCGAGCTGATCAGCGAAGACGCGCTCGAAGTTCCGCCCGCCCTGGTAGCGATCGTGATTCCCCGGCACGACGGTGAGCTGGCCTTCTTTCGTGAGGTGGCGCACCGAGGCCAGCACGGCTTCGAACTCTTCGCCGTCTCCCATGGCGGTGAGGTCGCCGGTAAAGATGACGTGGTCGGCGTCGAGGTGGTCGATGTCCTCGAGGATGCGCAGCCAGGCCGTGGAGGCAGTGGCGAAGCGGTGCAGCCTGCCCATCGCGTGCAGCTCGAGGCGGCCGGGCATGCCCCGCCAACCGGACTTGCTCCAGGGCAAGCGTCCCCACTCGAGCTGATGGTGTACGTCGCTGACATGAATGATCCGCATGCGGGCGCATCGTCTGCTCTCCAGAGCCCCTCGCGCAACTGACCGGGCCGCCTCACTCCCACAACGACCGGGGTGCAGTCCCTTCCTAGGAACACGTGATGCATCACCAGCGTGGACTCGAGGTGATGCAGTTGAACCTGAACCCGCGCGGAGAATGGGAGCCCAACCCTCGGCCTCCCACGACGCTCTCCCCCACGCTGCGGCCGCCCGTCCCGACCTGGACTGATTGGGTGCGCCCACCGCAACGGCACGAGGCGCGGGCGCTGCTGCGCTCGAAGCTGTCGTGGAAAGAATTGCCGTGGCCTGCGCAAGCCGGGCGATCGCCCGAGAGTCCCCGGCAGGTGCACGCCTCATGAGCGCAGCGGGCGTGGGCGCCCTGAAGCGACCCGGAAACAGGAGTAGCCTTTGCTTCGTATGAGAACAGTCCTCCTCGGCAC
>VFKJ01000855.1 GCA_009885595.1 Myxococcales bacterium
GTGGATCCGGATGGGCCAGATCCACCGCAACACCTTCCTGGACAGCCCGCGGCTGCTCTCGAAGAGTCTCTGCCTCAAGACCGAGCCCCGGCTCTTCTTCGCCGGGCAGATCACCGGCGTGGAGGGCTACGTGGAATCGACCGCCTGCGGCTACCTCACCGCGCTGGCGCTGCACGCGCAGCTGAGCGGAACCCCGTTCGACCCGCCCCCGGCCACCACCGCGCTGGGCGCCCTCTACCGGCACGTCACCGGCGAAGCGCACCCCGAGGGCTATCGCTACCAGCCCACCAACGTGGTGTTCGCGCTGTTCCCGCCCATCGAAGGGCGCTTCAAGAAGGCGCAGAAGCGGGTGCTCTACTCGGAGCGCGGGGTGCGCGACTTCGATCTGTGGGCCCCTTCCGCGCCGCACCCCGTTTCCCCCATGCCGCCCTCCGCGCCTGAGCGGGTGGTGGCCTAGATGAGGCCTTCGATGCGTTCGACCTTCCTTCTGCTCCCGCTGCTGCTGGCGTGCGGCTGCAAACAACAGAAGACGTCCACTGGCGACCCGAAGGGCGTGATCGCCCGGGTGGAGAAAGAGAAGCGGGCGCCGCGGCTGCCGGTCATCGGTGAGCGCCGCCTCGAGGGCGAAGGCCAGGAACTGCGCGCCTCGGCCGACGGCGAGGTGCTCACCGTGCTGCTCGACGCGCAGAAGCCGAGCACTGCGGGCGTGCCGCCGCCGATGCGCCTGGGCACGCTGTGGGCGGTGCCGTCGAGGGGCGGCCCGCCGAAGAAGCTGGGCAGCGGGGTGACCAACATGGCGGGCGGCTGGCTGCACACGGCCGACTCGCGCTTCATCCTCTACACCACCGGGTGGGACCCCTCGCAGCAGTCCGGTGAGCTCTTCGTGCAGGACGGCAAGAAGCTCGACGCCGAGCGCGAGCGGGTCGGGGGCAGGGTGACGTACTTCGTGCCCAGCGACGACGGCGCGCAGGTCGCCTTCATCGAGGGCGGAGTGCTGCACGCCGGCAAGTTGCCTTCTGGACCGTTTCCCGAGGTGGCCGGCGAGGTCTCGACCGCGGAGTTCTCGGCCGACGGGCGCTACCTCTACTTCAAGCGCAAGTTCACCTCGGCCGGCGGGCTGTACCAGGTCGATCTGAAGGAGGCGCGCCCGCAGCCCAGGCGCCTGGTCGATCACGCCTCTGAGTACACGGTGCTGCGCAGCGGAAAGCTCGTGATCGTGAGCGCGCGCGCCACCCCCGCTGACGCCACCTTCCAGCTGCACGCGTTCGACGTCGCCACGCTCAAGGACAAGAAGCTCACCGACGACGGGCACCGGTATCGGGTGTCGCGCGACGGCCGGTACCTCGCCTGGCGCGACAACGTGCCTGGCCCCGACAAGGGCGCGCTGTGGCTGATGAGCCTGCCCGATGGCAAGCCGCGCCAGCTGGGCGCCAACGTGGCTGACTTCGACTTCTCGCCTGATGGCGCCCGCTTCGTGTACCGCGACAACTACATCGAGCTCGGCCTGGGCGGCCGCGAAGGGCAGATGGAAGGCAAGAGGCTGGTGGAGAAGGTCGGTGATCTCAACGTGATCGAGCTGCCCGACGGAAAACCCAGGGTGCTCGCGCGCCAGTGCCCCAACTTCCTCTTCGCGCCGGGTGGTGCGGCGCTCGCGTACACCGCGCGCATCGATCGCCCCGAGGTCACGCGCCGGCTCTACCTGTTCCCCGTGGGGGCGGCCGAGCCGTTCCCCTTGAAGGACTGGCTGTACGAGTACCAGTTCGTGCAGACCGGCCAGACGCTCTACTTCCGCTCCGATTGCCTGCGGGAGGGGCGGGCGTGCGATCTGAACTCGGTGTCCGCGAAGGCCACCAAGGACGACAAGCCGAAGAAGGAAGTCGAGGGCACCTTCGGGGTCCGCTTCAGCGCCGACGGCAAGCGCGCGCTGCTGGCCTTCGCCCACCTCACCGATCAGACCTTCGATCTCGCCCAGCGAAACCTGGAGACCGGCGAGCAGCGCACCATCGACCAGTACGTGCAGTGGCCGGCCCTCTTGCTCGCCGATGGTTCGGTCGCCTACCTGGTGCTCGAGAAGAGCCGCCCCGGCATCTACGTCGCGAAGTCGCTCTGAGGCAGCGGGGCGGTACACTGGGCCCCCAAGTGATCGCGCACGTCGATGATTTCCTGCGGCACCTCGAGATCGCGCGAGCGGTCTCGCCTCACACCCTGCGGGCCTACGCGCAGGATCTGAAGGCCTTCCTGGGCTACCTGCAGCCGCTGGGCGTGGCGCCCGAGAAGGCGACGCACCTGCACATTCGCGGCTTCCTGGGCGTGCAGTCCGTGACGCTGGCGCCGGCTTCCCGGGCGCGGCGGCTGGCGGGGATCAAGGCCTTCTTCAAGTTCCTCACCCGGCGCCAGGTGATCGAGGTGAACCCCGCGCGGCGGGTGAAGACGCCCAAGCTGCCGCAGCGGCTGCCGCGCGCGGTGCCGGTCGACGAGGCCTTCGCGCTGATGGAGGCGCCTGACGATGAGAAGGTGCTGGGGCTGCGCGACATCGCGATGCTCGAGGTGCTCTACGGCGGTGGGCTGCGCGTCAGTGAGCTGTGCGGCCTCGATCTGGAAGACCTCGACCTGAGCGCCCGGACGGCGCGGGTGCTGGGCAAAGGAAACAAGGAGCGCATCTGCCCGCTCCACGAGGGGGCGATCGCCGCGGTGGCCGCCTGGCTCGAGCGGCGGGGCGAGCTGCTGGTCAAGCAGGCGAAGAAGCAGGATCCCAGGGCCCTCTTCTTGAACTTCCGCGGAGGAAGGCTCACCACCCGCTCGGTGGAGCGCCACCTCGATCGCTACGTCACCCAGCTGGGCCTCAACCGGAAGATGTCGCCGCACGCGCTGCGCCACTCGTTCGCCACCCACCTGCTCGCCGGCGGGGCGGACATTCGCAGCATCCAGGAGCTGCTCGGTCACGCCAGCCTGAGCACCACCCAGCGGTACACCGCGGTGTCCTTCGAGCAGCTCCAGTCGGTCTACGACAAGTCGCACCCGCGAGCCTGATATTGAAGTGGCGTGACGAAGAAGAAAGAGACGCCCTTCAACAACCCCTTCGCGACGGTGAAGCTCGACAAGCCCGAGCCCGCCAAGGCGAAAGCCCCGCCGCCGCCTGCGAAGAAGCAGAAGGCGCAGCCGCTCGATGAAGAGTCGGCGCTGTTCCTCGAGGCCATCGGCGAGGTGGCCCCGGTGCGCACGGTGAAGTCGCGCGTGGGGCCTCCTGAGCCGCCCACCGCCGCGCAGCTGAAGATCCCCAACGAAGAGGCCGAGAGCCTGGCGCGCCTCGCCGAGCTCGTCTCGGGGCAGGGTGAGTTCGACGTCGCCGACTCCGATGAGTTCATCGAAGGCTCGATTCACGGCTTCGACCAAGGGGTGATGCGCAAGCTGCGCGCCGGTGAGTTCACCACCCAGGCGCACCTCGATCTCCACGGCCTGACGCGCGACGAGGCGAAGGGCGCGCTCGAGGCCTTCATCCAGAAGGCGCGCATCGCGGGCCACCGCTGCGTGCTGGTGGTGACCGGGCGCGGGCTGCACTCGAAGGATCAGCTGCCCGTGCTCAAGGAAGGGGTGCCGCAGTGGCTGACCCGGGGGCGGGTGAGCAAGCAGGTGCTGGGGTTCTGCTCAGCCAAGCCGAAGGATGGCGGGGCGGGGGCGCTCTACGTATTGCTCAGGAGGTGATCCGGGTCCCTGGGGAAGCCACCGCCCTGACTGGCTGTTACAAGGGCGCGATGACGACGATTCTGTGTGTGCGCCGGGACGGGAAGGTCGTGCTCGGCGGAGACGGGCAGGTCACCCTCGACAAGATCGTGATGAAGGGCAACGCGCGGAAGGTGCGCCGGCTCGCCGAGGGCTCGGTGATCGCGGGCTTCGCGGGGGGCACCGCCGACGCCTTCACGCTGTTCGAGCGCTTCGAGGCCAAGCTCAAGGAACACCAGAAGAACCTCGCCCGCGCGGCCGTCGAGCTGGGCAAGGACTGGCGCACCGATCGCTTCTTGCGGCGCCTCGAGGCGCTGCTGGTGGTCGCCGACAAGGAAAAGACCTTCATCCTCTCGGGCGCGGGCGACGTGGTGGAGCCCGACTTAGGGATCGCCGCCGTGGGCAGCGGGGGCCCCTACGCCCAGGCCGCGGCGCGCGCCCTGCTCGAGCACTCCAAGCTCGACGCCAAGCAGATCGTCGAGACCTCGCTGCAGATCGCCGCCGACATCTGCATCTACACCAACCGGAATCTCGCCTTCGAGGAGCTCTAGATGCGCTCGTCCCTCACGCCCCGCGAGATCGTCAGCGAGCTCGATCGCTACATCATCGGTCAGACCGCGGCCAAGCGCGCCGTGGCCATCGCCCTGCGCAACCGCTGGCGCCGGCAGCACGCCCCGCCCGAGCTCAAGGACGACATCACCCCGAAGAACATCATCCTCATCGGGCCCACCGGGGTGGGGAAGACCGAGATCGCGCGGCGCCTCGCCAAGCTCGCCCAGGCGCCCTTCATCAAGGTCGAGGCCTCCAAGTTCACCGAGGTGGGCTACGTGGGCCGCGACGTCGAGTCGATGGTCCGCGATCTGGTCGAGGCCGCCATCGCGTTGGTGCGCGACGAGGAGCTGGCCCGGGTGAAGGCCCGCGCGATGGATCACGCCGAAGACCGCCTGCAGGATCTCCTGCGCGGCGGCAACGGGCGCGCCAGCCCGCACCTGTCCGAGATCGAGCGCGAGAAGCTGCGCGCCCAGCTCCGCGCGGGCACGCTCGACGACACCCAGGTCGAGGTCGAGGTGCAGGACAGCAACCTCATGTTCATGAAGAACTTCTCCGGGCAGGGCATGGAAGAGGTGGGGGTCAACCTGCAGGACCTCTTCAAGAACATGCCGGGCTTCGGCAACCGCACCCGCAAGCACCGCCTGGGCGCCGCCGACGCGCTCAAGGTGCTGGAGCAGGAAGAGGCCGGCAAGCTCATCGACCAGGACCGCGTCAACCGCGAGGCCCTCAAGCGCGCCGAGAACGACGGCATCATCTTCCTCGACGAGATCGACAAGATCGCCAGCAGGGAAGGGAAGACCGGCGGCCCCGACGTCTCGCGCGAGGGCGTGCAGCGCGATCTGTTGCCGATCGTCGAGGGCAGCAGCATCAACACCAAGTACGGGCAGGTGAAGACCGATCACGTGCTCTTCATCGCGGCCGGCGCCTTCCACGTGTCCAAGCCCAGCGACCTCATTCCCGAGCTGCAGGGGCGCTTCCCCATTCGGGTCGAGCTCGAGGCGCTCACCAACGAAGATCTGGTGCGCATCTTGCGGGAGCCCAAGAACTCGCTCATCAAGCAGTACGAGGCGCTGCTCTTCACCGAGGGGGTGACGCTCACCTTCACCGATGACGCCCTGGTGGAGATCGCCTCGATGGCCGCGCAGGTCAACGATCGCTCGCAGAACATCGGCGCCCGCCGGCTGCACACCCTGCTCGAGCGCCTGCTCGACGACGTGGCCTTCTCGGCCTCAGAACTGAGCGACAAGCAGTACCGGATCGACGCCGCGCTGGTGCGTGAGCGCCTGTCGGATCTGGTCAAGGATGAGGACCTCTCGCGGTACATTCTGTGACGTCATGACCCTCTCCATGAAGCCAGCCCAGACCACCGCCACCGCTCCTCTCGCCACCCACACCGACGAGGTGATCGGACAGGCCAGGCAGGTGCTGCTGCAGAACTACAAGCAGCAGCCCATCGTGCTGACGCGCGGCGAGGGCAGCTACCTGTGGGACGCCGAGGGCAAGCGCTACCTCGATCTCATCGCGGGCATCGCCACCTGCGCGCTGGGCCACTGCCACCCGGCGGTGAGCGCCGCGGTGAAGAAGCAGCTCGACACCCTCTGGCACGTCTCGAACGTCTTCTTTTCCGAGCCGCAGATTCAGCTCGCCGCCCGCCTGACGAAGGCCTCGGGCCTGCCGGGCGCGCGCGCCTTCTTCTGCAACTCAGGCGCGGAGGCGAACGAGGCGCTCATCAAGCTCGCCCGCCGCTACCAGCACGTGGTCAAGGGCAACGCCGAGCGCTCCGACATCATCACCTTCGAGGGTGGCTTCCACGGCCGCACCCTGGCCACCGTCACCGCCACCGCGCAGCCCAAATACCAGGCCGGCTTCGAGCCGCTGCCGGGCGGCTTCAGGTACGCCCCCATGGGCGATCTGGAGGCGGTGAAGAAGCTCGTGGGCCCCACCACCGCGGCCATCCTGGTGGAGCCGATCCAGGGCGAGGGTGGGGTGAGGCTGGCGCCCCCGGGGTTTTTGAAGGCGCTGCGCGCGTTGTGCGACGCCAACGGGCTGCTGCTCCTCATCGACGAAGTGCAGACGGGCATCGGCCGCACCGGCAAGCCCTTCGCCTTCCAGCACGACGCCCTGATGCCCGACGCGTTCTCGCTGGCGAAGTCCCTGGGCAACGGCCTGCCGATCGGCGCGATGGTGTGCACCGACGAGGCGGGCAAGGCGCTCCCATCGGCGACCCACGGCTCGACCTTCGGCGGCAACCTGATCGCCTGCGCGGCCGCCATCGCCACCTGGGACATCGCCACCGCCCCAGCTCAGCTCGAGGAGACGATCGCCAAGGGCGAACACCTGCGCGCGTTGGCGCTGGCGATCAAGGCGCGGCACCCCGGCCGGGTGATCGACGTGCGCGGGCAGGGGCTGTTGTTCGGCATCGAGGTCGATCAGGGCGCCGCCGACGTGCTCGCGCGCTGCCGGGCGAACGGGCTGTTGGCCAACCTGGCGGGCGAGAAGACCATTCGCTTCGCGCCGTCGTACCTCGTCACCCGCGAGCAATTGGGCGAAGGCCTTGCCATCTTCGAAGCTTCCCTGTGACATGAGCGACGGGGGTCCCACCACGTGGCTGTAGACGAACAGGTCGACCTCGACGAAGGGCGCAAGGCCGAGATCCTCGCCCTCGAGGGGAAGATGAGCTCGAACAACCTCTTCGAGTTCCTCGGCGTTCCTTCGGGCGCGAACGCCGAGGAGGTGCGCGCGGCGTTCCGCGAGGCCTCGCGCAAGTTCCACCCCGACAAGTACTTCGGCAAGAACCTGGGCAGCTTCAGGGTGAAGCTCGACAAGATCTTCAGGCGGCTGGTGGAGGCCAACCAGACGCTCACCGATCCCACGAAGCGCGACGCCTACCTCGCGGCGAACCCCTTCGTGCGCGCGGCCGCGCGGGCCACCACCGCGAGCACCCCCGCCTACGTCCCCAAGACCGAAGCGGAAGAAGCGCGCGATCTCGAGCGGCGCGAGCGGCTCGCCCGCCACCCCTACCTGGCGCGGACCACCAAGGTGCAGGAGTACCTCACCAAGGCCAGGGAGCAGGCGGGCAAGCAGGAGTACAGCCTGGCCGTCAACCACCTCAACAACGCCCTCCAGATCGACCCTCAGCACGCCGAGGCGAGGGCGATGATGATCGAGGTGCGCAAGGGGGCCGAGCTGGTGCGCTCTGAGTCGAGCTTCCAGCACGCGCTCGAGGCCCTCGACCGCGGCGACGAGAACCTCGCGCTGCAGGCGCTCCGCACCGCGGTCAATGCGAACCCACTCAACTTCCTCGCCGCCCACAAGGCCTCGATTATCCTGGGGAGGCGGGGAGAGTTGAGAGAAGCCGCGAGCTTTGCCCAGAAGGCCGTCGAGGCGGCGCCCCGGAACGTCGAGCTGCGAATGAACTGTGCCCGCCTGCTGCAGGACGCCGGCATGAAGGCGTTGGCCAGGAAGCACCTCGAAGAAGCCACCCGCCTCGACCCTGACCATCCGGAGGTCAAAAAACACGGCAAGAAGCGCTGGCCGTTCTAACGTGGCGACTCCATGGCAGAGCGTGAGCCCGTCATCGGTATCGATCTGGGCACCACCAACAGCGTCGTCGCGACAGTGCAGTCCGGTGCGCCGCTGGTGATCCGCGGCCGCACCGGCTCGAACCTGCTGCCCTCGGTGATCGCGCTGGCCAAGTCGGGGAAGCTCTTGGTGGGGCAGATCGCCAAGCGGCAGGCGATCACCAACCCCACCGACACCGTCTACGCGAGCAAGCGGCTGATCGGCCGCAAGTTCAGCTCGTCGCAGATGCAGCAGGCCCTCAAGGGGCTGCCGTATGCGATCGAGGCCGGCGAGCACGACGACATCAAGGTGCGGCTGGGCGATCGGCCGTACTCGCTGCCCGAGCTCTCGGCGATGGTGCTGCGCGAGCTCAAGCTCGACGCCGAGGCGCACTTCGGCCGCTCGGTGAAGAAGGCGATCATCACGGTGCCGGCCTACTTCAACGACGGCCAGCGCCAGGCCACCAAGGACGCGGGCCGGATCGCCGGGCTCGAGGTGCTGCGCATCGTCAATGAGCCCACGGCCGCCGCCCTCGCGTATGGCCTCGACAAGAAGAAGGA
>VFKJ01000540.1 GCA_009885595.1 Myxococcales bacterium
AGTACAGCGGGCAGGCGCAGGAGGTGTGGCTGTCGGAGGCGAAGAAGGCGCTGGAGAACTTCGAGCGCTCGATGGCCGCGGAGATCACCGGCACCGTGGAGGAGAAGGATCCCGGGTGGGACAACGAGTCGCTGCGCGATGAGGTGATGGCGCGGTTCCCGGCGGAGAAGCCTCCGGGGGAGACTACGTAGAGGGCCAGCCCTCTCCCCGACCCTCTCCCCCGCGGGGGAGAGGGAGACAAGCTGGCAAGAATCGACCCGGTAGGTAGGCTCCCCGGCGTGGAATCGTCGCGCGGTAGCCTGGTCGTCGAGCAGCTGACTCCGGTTCGGCACCGGAGCGGCTTCGAAGAGCTCGCGGGCATCTCGGAAGGCCGCCCGGTCTGCGTCGGCGTCACCGACGCCAACCTCTTTCCCGATGAAGCCTCTTCCTCGTCCTTCGCCGTCGCCGTGCGCGGCGCGCTGCAGGTCGCCCACCCTCACATCGCCAGCACCCTGGCCATCGAGACCGCGGGCGAGCGCCGCTGGGCGGTGCTGTGGCAACGCTTCGAGGGCCAGACCCTGGACCACGTGCTCTCCGAGCGGGGCACCTTGCTCCCCGACGAAGCGGTGAGCATCACGGTGGCCCTGGCGCAGGCCCTCGGGGCGGCCCACGAAGTCGGCGTGCTGCACGGCGGCGTCTCGCCCGAGTGGGTCACCCTGGTGATGAGCCCGCAGGGGCTGGACACCAGGCTGGGCGGCTTCGGGCTGGGGCTGCTCTCCGCGTTCACCGGGGGCAAGAAGCCCACCATCGCCTCCGACGTGACGGCGCTCGGCGGGCTCCTGCACCGGCTGCTCACCGGCGCTCTGCCGCAGGGCAGGGTGGGTCAGCTCCCCGGCAACGCGCTGCACCTGGGGGCGGTGCTGGCCAAGGCCCTGGGCATCGACGTCTCGAACCGGTTTCGCAGCGTGGCGGAGTTCGAGCGGGCGCTGATCGAGGCGAACCGCACCCGGGTCTCCGGCGGCACGGTGGTGCCCGCGAACAAGCCCCGCCCCGGCGGCATCGCCCTGCGCACCCTGGGCCCGTGGGAGCTGCAGTCGCTGCTGGGCGAGGGGGCGATGGGCCAGGTCTTCCTGGGCAAACACGCGCTGCTCGGGCGCCAGGCGGCCATCAAGGTGTTGCGGCCCGAGCAGTACCAACGCGAAGACCTGATCCAGCGCTTCTTCCAGGAAGCGCGCTCGGTCAACCAGATCAACCACGAGCACATCGTGGAGATCTCCGACTTCGGCCAGGAAGCCGACGCCGAGGGCCGCCCCACCGCGGTGTACTTCGTGATGGAGCTCTTGCAGGGCGAGACCCTGGGCGCCCGCCTGGAGAAGGGGCCGGTGCCGCTGGAGCGCGCCCTGCACATCACCCGGCAGCTCGCCTCGGCGCTGGCGGCGGCGCATCGGCTGGGCGTGGTGCACCGGGACGTGAAGACCGACAACGTCTTCCTCATCACCCGGCACGGCGACGCCGAGTACGTGAAGGTGCTCGACTTCGGCGTCGCCAAGCTGACGCAGCCGGCCGGCTCCGTGCCCACGGTGGCGACGATGGACGGCGCCATCATCGGCACCCCGACCACCATGTCGCCGGAGCAGGCCTCGGGCGCGCCGGTGGATCAACGCGCCGACATCTACGCGGTGGGGGTGCTGCTCTACCTGATGCTCGCGGGGAAGCTGCCGATCGACGCGGACAACTTCGGCAAGCTGGTCGCGCTGCTGCTGACGAAGACGCCTGAGCCGCTGCCGGCGAAGAACCCGCTGGGCGAGCCGATCCCCCCCGAGCTGGCGGCGGTGGTGATGCGCTGCCTCGAGAAGGACCCCGCCAGGCGCCCTCCCTCGATGGACGCGCTGATCGAGGCGCTCTCTGCCTCGCCGACGCTCGACGCGCCGCCTGCCCGCCGCGGGCTCTTCCTCGCGCTGGGCGCGCTCGCGGTGGCCGCCATCGTGGCCGCGGTGGTGTGGCTCAGGCCCCCGCCGGAGGTCGCGCTGGAGGTCGACGCGGGGACGCCGCAGGTGGCCGAGGTGGACGCCGGGCTCCCCACGGTGGTGCTCGCCCCCGAGGTGCCGGACGCCGCGGTGGAACCCGAGCCCGCCGACGCCGGCCCGCCCGCCCTCGCCACCGAGGCGGCCGACGCAGGCCCTGCTCCCAGGGTCGTGATCAAGCCGCAGAAGTCGGTGAAGCTCACCAAGCAGCTCATTCAGGCGACGATGGAGAGAGACCGCGACGCCGTGCTCCGGTGCCTGGGGCGCTACCGCACCCTGCTGCCCGCGGGCGCGGGCGCGGTGAATATGAAGTGGACGATCGAGCTCAGCGGCGAGACGTCGGGCATCGAGGTGCTGGAGGCGCCGCTGAAGGGCACGCCGCTGGAGGCCTGCCTGATGAAGGGCGTCAAGGGCTTCCGCTTCCCCAAGAACCTCGGCCCCGCGCGCTCGATGACGATGTCCTTCGTCTACGGCGGCGGGACCTGACGGCCGTTCACCGCTCTCCAGGGCCGGGCTGTTCCATCGTCGAGCAGTCGGTGCCCGGGGGGGCGAAGTCGCGGCAAGTCTCGCCCGGCAGCGCGGGAGCACCGCGCTTCGGCGCAGGCGCAGCGCCGCGCGGCACCACTTCGATGGTCGAGAACGCCTCGGGTGCATCCGCGGTGGTGAGCACCACGAAGGACAGCCGCGAAACGCCCGCCACCTTCACCGGAACGCCCGGCTGCAGCAGCACCTGGTCGAGCGGCGCGCCGGCCTGCTTGAAGCCCGCGCCCCGCAGCTCGCGGGTGTGCACGTTGGGAATGGTGACGGTGGCGATCACCGGAGGCGTCGCGCCCCTCGCCGCCCGCTGCTGCGTCACCTCGTAGCGCTGGCCGACGTCGAGGCCATCGAGCACGAAGCGGCTGGACTCCAGTTGCGTCATCGCGTCGGTCAGCACGTCCTCGCGCAGCTCCGCGGCCCTCACCCCCTCGCCCCGGGGAATTCCGAGCTCGAGGCTGAAGGAGCCGTCGTCGGCGGGTTGATCCGTCTGCATCAGGAAGACGCGCGCCTCGCGGCCGGTCAGCGGCAACCACGCCTCCGGGCCGACGCGCGCGAGCCGGGCCACGTTTCCGTCACCGAGCTCCGCGACGAAGAGCGAGGCGTACCGCGGCGCCTTCTTGCGGCCGCGCGGCGCAGCCACCTTCACCGCCCAGCGGCGGGAAGGCGCGGTGATGGGAAAGCCGCTGCGCTCCAGGAGCACGCCGTGCACCTCCGACGAGAGCTTGAGCTTCGCCGGTGCGCCGGTGGCGGTGCGCGGGAGCGCGGGCCCTGCCACGGGGGCCGCCTCGATGAGCACCGGCTTGGGAGTGGGAAGGGGCACCACCACCGCGACGGCCGGCTCGACGACCGCGTCGGGCGGGAGGGTCTCGAGGGAGTGGCGCCTGACCGTCAACAGCTGGAGCACCATCGCCACCGCGGTGCCGAAGAGCAGCACCAACGCCACGCCGGCGATCCACCGCCAGTTGAACGGCTTCGAGGGCTCGATGACGCTGGGCGGCTCTGGTTCTTCGATGAGGGGTCCGGTGCACTGGGCGCAGAGCCACTCCGCGACGTCTGCGTCGAGCGACCTCGTGGGGTTCGGAAAGAGCCAGCGCGCGAGGGCGGCGGTGAGATCGTGCCCGGGGAAGAGCTGGCGCTGCTTGACCTGCCAGTGCACCAGCCGCCGCTCCAGCCCCACCGCGGTGGTGATCGAGGGCTCCTTGGCGCGGGCGTCGCCGATGATGCGGGTGAGCTCGGGGTCGAGGGTCTCGCCCAGCAGTTGATCGAGCACCAGCGCGGCGGCCGCCACGTCAGGCCGGGCTTCGCCGAAGCACGTGGGGCGCACCTGGCCATCGAACCCGACCACCACGGTGGCGAGGTTCAGCTCACCTTCGGCCACCGCGCCCTGCTCGTGCGCCTGCTGCAAGGCGCGGCACAACTGCGCCACGAGCCCGACGGTGAGGTAGGCCGGTAGGCTCACCAGTCCACGTCTGCGCGCCCGCTCCACCAGCGCCGCCAGCGGAACGACCGCAGCGGGGACCCGTGCCGGGGCCGCCTCGGCGTGGGCTTGCTGGGCGGGCTGCTGGCGGATCGCTGGCACGCCTTCGAGGATGGCAGGAAATGGGCGCCGGTCGTTACGGCGATGAGGATGCGGGGGAAGCTTCGGCGCGGGCTGGTGTGGGCGTTGGCCGCCGTGGCGGTGCTCCAGGTCCTCCTCCGGCCAGCGCTTCTCCACCTCCGCCAGCAGCGCCCGTACCTGCCGCAGCAGCCGCTGCAGCACCGCCTCCACGAGGCAGCACCACCCACGCTCCTCCCTCACTCCACAGCCCCTCCGGCAGCAGCACGTGCAGGTGCGGCGTCATTTGGAGCGCGCCACGTTGCCGCTGCGCGCCGCAGTTCACTGAACGTCGCGACATTGCATGGCGTTGATGAGCAGCCCAGGCACGATGAGCAGGAGTGGGGCAGACGAAGAAGGCCGCAGTGGCGTTATGCTCGCCCCATGCAGCAGGCCTTCGAGACGATGTCGCCCAGTGAGCGGATTCGATACGTGCAGGAACTGTGGGACCGCATCGCGGAGACCCCGGGCAACGTCCCTGTCTCGGACGCGATGAAGGCGGAGCTCGACGGGCGATTGGCCGAACATCGGGACAGTCCCGATGACGTGCTTGACTGGGCGACCGTCAGGGCGCGGGTCCGGTCGTAGACGGCGCGACGGTGGTCGTGCTGGCCGTGTTCCACTGCGCACGGGACCCGAGTGTTTGGCGAGGCCGCTGAAGGTGTGAACGCCGTGGCCGGTGCGCGTGGGGTCGATCACTCCACGGGCGCGGCGAGAGAAAGGAAGAACAACCCGGCGCAATCGGGAGGCGGCAGGGTGGCACGAGGGGAGCGCCGAGCGCAAACGGCCTCGTTGGTCGCCTCGGACTGTGGAATGCGGAGGGCGTGCGGAGGCGCTCTCCATTACTTCGGACGTGCGAGTGCCCCGCGAGTCAGCGCGCCCGACAGCGCGCGCCGTCACATCGACAACGAGAGCTGAGGTGGTGACTGGGAAGCGGCCCTCGGAGTCGGCGCCCCGGCCAGGCCCATGCTCCGCAGCATCGCCTCGGCGGTGGCCCGGTTGGTGACGATGGCGCGCACCGTGCGGCGGCCGCCGCAGTGGCAGGTCCACACGTCGATGCCGAAGGTGCGTTGCAGCGCCGTCGCCCAGTCGAGCCTCACTCGCTTCGGCTTCGCCGCTGGCGGCGCTCCTGGCGCCGGACTCGGCGGCGGCGGTGACGGCAGCATCACGTCCGCCCGAAGCCTTGCGTTGGGCGCGAAGACTCCGTGGAAGC
>VFKJ01001028.1 GCA_009885595.1 Myxococcales bacterium
CGCGACTCCTGACTACGCCGCGCACGTCGCCGCGCAGCGGAAGCGCTACGGGGCCGACGTGAAGGACCTGGTGGCTGTGATCGAGCCGCCGTTCGTGGTCTGGGGCGACTCGGGCGCGGTGCAGGTGCAGCGCAGCGCGGAGAACACGGTGCGCTGGGCGGTGACGCACCTCGAGGCCGAGTTCTTCCCGAAGCGGCCGGCGGCGATCTTCGACATCTTCCTGTTCAAGGACGCGGAGAGCTACGAGCGGCACGCGAAGGCGATGTTCGGGGAAACGCCCTCGACTCCCTATGGCTACGCGTCGGAAGAGCACCACGCGCTGGTGATGAACATCGCGACCGGCGGCGGGACCCTGGTGCACGAGATGGTGCACCCCTACGTGGCTGCGAACTTTCCCGAGGCGCCGACGTGGCTCAACGAGGGGCTGGCGTCGTTGTTCGAGCAATGCGCCGAGCGCGAGGGAGCGATGGTGGGCCTGACGAACTGGCGGCTCGCGGGGTTGGTCGAGGCGTATCGGGAGAAGAAGGTGCAGCGCTTCTGGGTGCTGGTGTCGGGTGGTGACGCGCAGTTTCGCGATGGCGATGAAGCGGTTCACTACGCGCAGGCGCGGTACCTGATGTTGTACCTGCAGGAGAAGCGCCTGCTGCGGCCGTTCATCAAGCGCGCGCTCGAACTGCAGAAGAACGATCCGACGGCCGCGACGGCGCTGCGCGAGACGTTGGGCGCGGCGGAATGGAAGTCGCTCGACGAGAACTTTCGCCTGTGGGTGCCGGCGCTTCGTTTCCCGTGATCTTTCTCGGTTCAGCCCGGTGCCGCGCCCGGCGGCCTGGGCGAGCGAGTCAGCATCGCGGCCACCTCGCTGCGCAGCTTGTCGTCGTCGCCCGTCTTGCAGATGAAGCCGTCCGCTCCGCTCGAGCGCACCAGCGCGGCCAGCTCGATCTCGGTCTTCGCGGAATAGAGAACGATGCGGCAGCCGTGAAGTTGGTGGGCCCTCGCGATCCACACCACCGCGTCGCCTTCGAGCGTCGGCATCGAGACGTCCACCAACGCCAGGTCGGGCTTCAGCTTCTCGAGCGCGGTGAAGAACTCGGTCGGCTCCGAGACGCAGGTCAGCTCGTGGCCGGCAGGCTCGAGCGCCTCTTTGGTGGCGTTGAGCACCAGCGGGCTGTCATCGAGCAGGAGGATTCGGGCCACGCAGCGACGTTACTCCACTCGCTTCCTTCAGCTGCTCGTGAATGAACCACGAGTGCGGATCTCGACGGTGGGTGTTCGCCAGCTGCGCCCGGGCCTCGAGCGCCTCGGCGGTCTCCCCTGCGGACTGGAGCGCCTCGATGTAGAGCAGGCGGCAGGCGTCGAAGGGCTCGCTGCACGCTGAGAGTGACTCCAGCGCGCGCCGGGGGGCGTTCTGGGCCAGCGCGAGGGCCCCGCGTGCCCAGGCGCGCTGCTCGACCACTCCGGGCTGCGTGCCGAGCCGCTCCAGCTGCCGCAGGCTCTGCGCCGCGGCCGCGGTCTGACCGAGGCGCGCCTGCGCCACGGTGATGCCGGCCAGCGCGTGCGCGCGCGACACCCCGGGACGTCCCCGCGCCGCCCTGAAGGCGAGGAGCGCTTCCGCGTTCTTCCCGCTCGCCAGCAGCAGCTCGCCCCGCAGCAGGGGCGCGCCTCTGATGGCGCCGGCGATTTGCAGCGCTTCCGTCAGCCTCCCCTGGGCCGCGTAGCTCCACGCCAGCATCACGTCGGCCTGCAGTTGGTCCCGCGGTTGGCTCGCGGCTGCGCGCCAGGTGGCGATGGCGACGCGCGCGGAGCTCCACTGTCCCGAGTGCGCCAGCACGGAGGCGAGCCCGTTCCAGGCGCGCCACTGCTTGCCCTCCGAGCGATCGATCGCCCGCTGGTACGAGGTGGCCGCCGCCTCGAGCTCGCCCTGCGCCAGCAGCACGTCGCCGAGCGCGTCGTGCGCGTTCGCCTCGGTCGGCGCGACCTCGGCGTACTTTCGGAACGCGGCGTTCGCCTCAGCGGTGAAGCCCGCGCGCAGCCGCGCCTGGCCCAGCAGGAACCAGCCGGCGCCGTTCAGGGGGGTGAGCTCGGTCGCCTTCGTCGCCGCGGCGGCGGCCTCGTTCCAGCGTCCCGCGGCGAGCGCGGCCTGGGCGGCGCTCAGGTTCACCACCATTACCCGGGGGGCGAGCCGCGCGAGTTGCTGGGTGAGGACGAACGAGCGCTCGAAGTCTCCGTTCCGATACGCGACGAGCGCTTTGAGGTGAAGGCGCTCCACGGGCCCCAGCGGCTCGACGCCGAGCGGCCCCGCGGGACCGAACAGGCTCAAGCTGGCGCGCGCCATCACGCAGCGCGGGTCCGCGGCCAGCGCGCGGGTGAGCAATTCCCTGGCCTCTTCGGGGCGCGCGTTCGCCAGCGCGTTCCACCCCTCGAGCACCAGCGGCTTTGCCTTCGCCTCGCAGCTCAGCGGGTAGGCGACCTCGGTGCTGGTGGGCAGGGCCGGCTTGCGCTTCGCCGCGAAGCTCGAGCTACCCGCCAACACCAGAAGACACAGGATGAGCCGCATGCCGCCCTCGTCAGAACAGGTGACCGCCTCGACGGGGCGGGGCCACCTCCGCTCGGTCAGGGTGCCCCCCCAAAGCGGGGGGCTCGGGTCAGAAGGTCACCAGTCCGGCCAGCTCGCCACCGAACGCCTGGCGCATCGTCAAGAGAACGGCCAGCGGGGTCCGCCCGCCCGCGAGCCCCCCTGGTGACGCTGAGCTGGCCATGATCGAGGGAGCAACGATGTGCCCCGTGTGCACTGGCGTTTGCTCAGCGACTTTGCAGACTGAAACGCGCGCGATTCGCTTTCGACCTCCGAAACGCTGAAGTGAAACCTGCGGGTGACGGATCAGCGGCGGCCTTTGGATTGCTGAGTGCCTGCCCATGAACACGAGAGTCTA
>VFKJ01000420.1 GCA_009885595.1 Myxococcales bacterium
ACGTCCGCTTCGCTCCCGTCTGTCTCGCGCAGCGTTCCGCTGCTACCGGCTCCGCTCCGAGCTGTCTCGCGCAGCGTTCCGCTGCTATCGGTTCCGCTCCATGATCTGGGTCGCTTCACCTCGGCCAGATGTCCGCTTCGCTCCCATCTGTCTCGCGCAGCGTTCCGCTGCTATCGGTTCCGCTCCATGGTGAAGGTTCTCATCGACCTGCGCATGGTGCGCGGTCATCTGCATGGCATCGCACGCTACGCGCTCGAGCTGGCGAGGCGGATCCCCGCGCTGGAGCCGGGCTGGCAATTCGTCGGCCTCACCGCCCCCCAGGGCGTGCCCGACGACCTGGGCGAGCTCACCCCCCGCATCCCCCTGGTGAAGGCGACCGCCGAGTTCCTCTCCGTCTTCGAGCAGCCCACCCTGCTGGCCGATCTGCTGCGCCAGCGGCCCACCCTGTTCCACGCCACCTCGTTCTCCGTGCCCGCGCTGTGGCCCGGGAAGCTGGTGGCGACGCTCCACGACGCCAACCACCTGGCGCTCTCGGAGAGCGCGTCGATCACCCGCACCGCCTATTACCGCACCGTGGTGGGGCCCCGGGCCGCGCGCGCCCAGGCGTTGATCACGGTGTCCGAGTTCAGCCGGCGAGAGCTGTCAGCGCACCTCGGCTTCCGGCCCGAGCGCTTCCAGGTGATCGGCAACGGGGTCGACCCCTCGTTCCGCGCGCCCCTCGCGCAGGACCTGGAGGACTTCCGAGCCCGCCGCGGTCTGCCCGCGCGCTACTTCGCGGTGGTGGGCAACATCAAGCCGTTCAAAAACCTCAGCGTGCTCGTCCCCATCGCCGACGGGCTGCCCGCCACCCTGGTGCTGCTCGCGGGCCGGGGCGCGCGCAGGGCGATCGGCTTCAGCGAGAAGGTGATCGAGCTCTCGCCGCTGCCCGACGAAGAGCTGGTGCGCTTCTACGCCGGCGCCTGCGCGGTGCTGGTGCCTTCGCGCTACGAGGGCTTCGGGCTGCCGGCGCTCGAGGCGATGGCGTGCGGCGCCCCGGTGATCGTCTCCTCTTCGGGCTCCCACCCTGAGGTGGTGGGCGGCGCGGGGATCCTCGTCTCGCCTGACAACCCGCTGGCGTGGCGCGAGGCCTGCCTGCGCGTCTTCCGCGACGAGGGGCTGCGGCGCGAGCTCTCCGCGGCGGGGCGCGAACGGGCCGCGCGCGCCTCGTGGGACGACTGCGCTCGCCAGACGCTGCAGGTCTACCGCCGCGCGCTGGGGTCGACGTGACGTGGCTTCGGGCCAACGCCCCGTTGGTGATCGTCGGGTTCTGCTTCCTGCTGCGAGTGGCGCTCGCGCTGGGCACCGACACCTACCCCGACGAGGCCTACTACTGGACCTGGTCGACCCACCCTCAGCTCGCCTACTTCGATCACCCGGCGCTGATCGCCTGGAGCATCGCGCTGCTGGGCATTCGGTTCGGCGCCCTGGTGTGGGGCGCGTTGACGCTCCTGGGCGTGCACCGCCTCACCCTGCTCGTGGGAGGCACGCGCGAGCAGGCCTGGGTCGCCACCGCGCTCTTCGCCAGCACGCCCGCCTCGACGCTGCTGGGCACCCTCAGCACGCCCGACGCCCCCCTGCTGGCGTTCTGGGTGGGCGCGCTCGTCGCCATCGTGCGCAAGCAGCCCGTGCTCACCGGCCTGCTCTGGGGCCTGGCGATGATGTCGAAGTACAACGGCATCCTCCTGGGGTTGCCGGTGTTGATCGTCTTCTTCCGCCGGCCGCTCCACCTGGCGCTGGCCACGGTGATCGCGCTGGTGATCACCTCACCCACGATCATCTGGAACGCCGGCAACGACTGGGAAGGCTTCCGCTTTCAGCTCTTCCACGGCTTCAGCTGGGGCCAGGGCGGCCTCACCAGCTTCCTCGAGTTCCTCGGTGGCCAGTTCCTGATGGGCGGCCCGGTGCTGGTGCTGCTGGTGATCTGGTGGCTTGTCCGCGCCCGCGCCTCGGCGGTGCTCAAGGTCGCGACCCTGCTGCCCATCGTCTTCTTCGGCTACGCGTCCTGGCGGGCGCGCGGCGAGGCGAACTGGACGGCGGCCGCGTGGATCTCCGCCAGCGTGGGCCTGGCGATGACCCAGCTCCAGCGTTGGAAGCTCGCCGCCGTGGCCTTGAACGTCACCGTGCTCACGGTGGGCACCGTGGTGCTCCTCTTCCCCGCAGGCCGGGTGCTCACCTTCCCCGCGGTGCAGAAGCTTCACGGCTGGGCGTACTTGAAGCGCGTCGCCGACGAAAAAGTGCCGGTGATCACCAGCCGCTACCAAT
>VFKJ01000351.1 GCA_009885595.1 Myxococcales bacterium
ATCGACGACGTCATCAACGTCTCGGGACATCGCCTCGGCACCGCAGAGGTGGAGAGCGCGCTGGTGGCGCACGAGACGGTCGCGGAGGCGGCGGTGGTCGGCTACCCGCACGACCTCAAGGGCCAGGGCATCTACGCCTACGTGGTGCTCTCCGCGGAGCACGCCAACGACAGCCCCGAGCAGATCCGCGGCGCGCTGAAAGAGAAGGTGCGCCAGGTGATCGGCCCCTTCGCCGCCCCCGACGTCATTCACATCGCCAAGGGCCTGCCCAAGACGCGCAGCGGGAAGATCATGCGGCGCATCCTGCGGAAGATCGCGGCCGCCGAGTACACGGGCCTGGGCGACATCACCACCCTCGCGGATCCCGAGGTGGTGGCGCGCCTGATCGAAGAGCACCAGGCGGCGAGCGCCAGGCGTTGAAGAGCGCGACGCATCGGTCCCGCCGGTGACGGGTGCTCGGCGGGAGCACACTTTGATGCACGCCGACCGCTAGAGTGGCGCGGTGCTCACCGGGCTGCTCCTCCTCACCCTCGCCGTGCCCCTCGCGCCGGTGCTGCAGTCCCCCGTGGCCGAGGCGTGGACCATCGGCCGGGGCGGAGAGTTCGTCACCGACGCGTACCTGGACGACGCCGGTATTCCGGCCGCCCAGGCGCGGCTCGAGTTCCGTCGCGACGACGCCGGCTATGGAGCAATGGAGGAGACGTTCCCCTACTCCCGCTACCTGTACACGAACCTCGCCTTCGCGCCGCCCGAGGGCGCGCGCTGGTGCTGGCGGGTCAGTCACCTCAACACCCTCAATCAAAGCTCGGCCCCCAGCAATGAGCTGTGCTTCCGCGTCGACTGGACCCCGCCGACCGCCCCCGCCTTCGTCGACGCGGGCGCGGTGGTGAGCACGGGGCGCGTCGACCTCCAGGTGCTGCCTGCGTCCGACGCCCTGAGCGGGGTGTCGGGTTACGACCTCGAGCTCGCGCCCACCCCGTCAGGAGATTGGTACAGCTTCCCCTCACCGCAGCTGCAGCTGCCGCTGACCGCCTGGGTCGGCGAGGGGAATTGGTTTGCCTGGGTGCGCGTCAGCGACCTCGCGGGCAACACCAACCGCATGCAGCTCGGCAGCTACGCGGTGCCCATCACCGTCGTCGCCGACGCCTCGGTGCCTGTCCCCGAAGCGCCGGTGTTCGAGAGCACCATGGTGAGCAACTACGGCGGCGGGATCACCTGGGATGCGGGCTGGATGGCGGGTGCCGGTGTCACCCACGTGGTGGCCTCGTCGTGCAACCTCGATGCGGGTTGCCAGTGGCGGCACGTCTTCCACTCGGTGGCGGCCGACGGCGGATCGTGGCAGTGGCTGCAGGTGAATGACGAGGGGGCGATCATCGCGCGCCTGGCGGTGGTGCGGGGTGGGGTGGTGGGGCGCTGGTCGACTCCTTCTGCGCCGATGCTGGTCGATCGCACCGCGCCTCCGGTGCCTCCTGGTTTCACCGCGGCCCCCGTGCTCGCCCGCACCGGGCCCATCACGCTGAGCTGGGGAGCGGTGACGGATGGCCTGACCGGTCTGCAGGGCACCGTCATCGAAGAGACCGAGCTCGTCAGCGGCGCCGTTCGCCAGCACACCGCGGTGGCGCCCGCGGTCACGTTCAACGTCACGCCTCCGGGTGATGGCGTCTTCAGTTTTCGCGCGGCGTCGGTGGATCGGGTGGCCAACCAGAGCGCGTGGTCGACGACGGCCGAGGTGGTGATCGACGGCACGGGGCCGGTCTCGCTGGCGCCGGTCGCGACGGCCTCGATGGTCGATGGAGGCGCGCTGGTGTCGTTGAGCTGGTCGCTCCCCACGGATCTGCTCAGCGGCGTCGCCACGGAAGAGCTGCAGGAGCGCAACGACGACGGCGGCACGCAGCTGGTCTCCGTCACTGGGCTCGGCGTGTCCCGCCTGGTCACGCCGGGCACGTGGCGCTGGGCGCTGCGGGCCACCGACGTGGCCGGCAACGTGGGCGCGTTCAGCCCGCCGTCGAACGCCATCGTCGTCACCGCGGGCGGGGTGGCCATCGGGCCTTCCATCACCACCACCGCGGCGGCTGCGCGGTGTGGTGAGTCACTCGCGCTCTCGCTGCAGGGCTCGGGCGATGCGCCGCTGCACTGGACGCTGCTCTCGGGCCCGCCGGGTCTCGCCGTCGACGTGACGGGCCAGCTCACCTGGACGCCGCCGGCGGGCAGCGCAGGCCCCCAGGCGGTGCAGGTGCAATTGTCCAACGGCGCGGGCCTGGTGACGGGCGCGATCACCGTGACGGTGGCGTGCGCGGAGTCCCCTGATGGGGGGACGGTTCCCCCCTTCAAGACCCTGAGCGTGGGGTGCGGGTGCTCGTCCCTGGACGGCGCGCTGATCCTCCTGGCCGTGGGGCTCCTGGGCCGTCGCCGGCGCTGATGTCCCACGTTTGACGGGACGCGTGTCCAAGCAGCTCCAAACCCCGGAGGTGTTGCTTGAAGCTCGCGCTGACCTCGTCGTGTCTCCTCGTGGCCGTGCTGTGGGCTCGACCCGCCGAGGCGTGCGGCTGTTTCACGCCGCCCAACCCGACCGTGCCCGTGGTGCAGGCCGGCGAGCGGATTCTCTTCGCGGTGGAGAACGGAGAGGTGACCGCGCACGTGCAGGTACAATACGCCGGCGCCTCGGGGCAGGAGTTCGGCTGGTTGCTGCCCTTGCCGTCCGTGCCGACGCTCGAGCTGGGCACCGATGAGCTCTTCGCGCGCCTCACCACCACCACGCAGCCGCGCTACCAGATGAACACCACCTTCAGCCCCCACTGCCGCGGGTTCTCGGGGGCGGGCGGCTCGGGCGGCTTCGGCGGAGGCTCGACCACGGGTGGCGGCCCCGGTGGCTTCGCGGACGCCGGCAGCTCGGGCAGCCCGCTGGTGGTGCAGGACTCGGTGGGCCCGTACGACTACGCGGTGCTCCGGGCGGACTCGAAGGCGGACATGCTCGAGTGGCTGCAGACGAATCGGTACTTCGTGCCCGCGGGGACCGATGACTCGGTGGCGCCGTACATTCGCCCGGGTGCGTTCTTCCTCGCGCTCAAGCTGCGCCCAGGCAACACCACGGGCGACCTGCAGCCGGTGGTGCTGCGCTACGCGAGCGATCTGGGCGTCATTCCCATCACGCTCACCTCGACCGGCGCGCAGGAGAACATGGGCGTGCAGGTGTGGATGCTCGGCGCCCACCGCGCCATTCCCCGCAACTACAACCACACGATCATCAACGACGCGGTGATCGACTGGCCGTCGCGCGGGGCGAATTACAACGACGTGATCATCCGCGCGGTGGGCGAGGCGCCGGGCAAGCACACCTTCGTCACCGAGTTCGCGGGGCCGAGCACCGTGATGCGCAGCGTGCTGACGCCGTTCGGCCGCTTCGGCACGAAGGAGGAGTTCGCGGCGACGGGCACGCCCGAGGCGTTCATCGATCTGATCTGGAGCCGCCAGTTCGCGGCGGTGTCATCGCTCTCGCCGTTCTCGGGGCCGGTGTTGCCCGGGCCGCTCAAGGGAATTTTGGTGAAGTACTTGCCGCCGCCCGCGGGCGTGACGGCGGACACGTTCTTCGCGAGCTATCGCTACTTCAAGGACCAGGCGCCGCTGCCCAACTTCCAGCCGCAGGCGATGGCCGATGAAGTCTGGGAGCGCGTGGTCGTGCCGACGCAGAAGGCCTCGGCGCTGTTCGACAGCCTGCCGATGCTCACGCGGCTCTACAGCACCATCTCTCCGGCCGACATGAACAAGGACCCGGCGTTCTCCTTCAATGCGGACCTGCGCTCGGTGAGCAACCTGCACACCGCGACGATGAACGTGTGGTGCGACCAGTACACCGGGGCCGAGACCGAGGCGGTGCTCACCACCGAGCAGGGGTGGCAATTGCCGTACCCGGGTGGGCGGTTCGGGCCGATCGGGGTGGATCGCTCGAAGCTGCAGGCGTCGCTGGTGATCGAGATCCTTCGCGAGGAAGGGTTGCCGGAGAACGTGGTGAGTAACATTCCCGGCGTCGAGCCTTTGCCCGCGGCGCCGCGGGGTTGCGGGTGTGACAGCGCGCCAGCAATGTTGGGCTTGATCGCGTTGGTGTTACTGCGACGCCAGAAGGATTTGTAAGCCCTCTCCCCGACCCTCTCCCCCGCGGGGGAGAGGGAGACAGGCTTAGTTCTCGAGGCAGTGATCGAGGAACGCGCGGAGCTCGTACATCTGCTCAGAGCCGAACCCCTGGCCTACGTACGCGGCGCCGTACGAGAAGCCGCCGCCGAAGAGCATCGCGATCAACGCGACGATCGGGACCAGCAGATCGCGCCCCAGCATCAACGAGCTGGTGAGGAACACCGCGGCGCCGATCGACAGCAGCGCGAAGATGAACTGGATGGCGACGAAGCTGGTCCAGATCTGCGGGTGCGGAGCGAACATCGCCGCCAGCCGCGTGCCTCCCCCCGGCGCGTCATCCAGCTGCACGTCGAGGTGCGGCGACCAGAAGTGCGCGTCTTCCTTTCGCACCGTCAGCAGCAGCGTGCGGCGGAAGACCGAGCCGCGCACCTTCGCGCCGGGCGCGGTGAGCCGAACGCGGACACGCTCCGCGACTTCATCAGGAGGCAGCGGAAGATCGAGCGTGAAGCGGGGCCTCGCGCGTGGTCGGGACATGGACGCGGAGGATACCCTCACGGAAGGCGTCTAGGCCGGCCTGCTCAGTGACGTCGCGTGAGTGTTGGAATCGCTTCGTTGGAGTTGGGGGTAAGAGCCCTGCATGACCTCAGTTCTGCTGCTGGGAATGCTCACGATGACGCCTGAGCTGATCGCCGCTGGAATGATCGATGATCTGCGCGCAGGTCACGCAGCCGAAGCCCACGCGCGCCTGGGCGCCACCGCGCGGGCCGCCATCACCCCCGACGCGCTGCTCGTCGCCTGGCAGCAGGCCGCCAGCCCGCTGGGCGACTGGCAGAGCACCGAGCTCCTTCGCACCGCCCAGCAGCACGGGCTGACGGTGCTCGTCCACGCGGTGCGCTTCGAGAAGGGCAGCATCGAGACGACGACCGCCGTCGATCCGAAGTCAGGGAAGGCCGAGGGCTTCTTCCTCAAGCCGCTCGCTCCAGTGGCCACTGCGCCGTACGTGAAGGCGGACTCGTTCACCTCGAGCGAGGTGGTGGTGGGCAGCGCCCCGTTCCAACTGCCTGGCACGCTCACCCTTCCGCGGGGCAAGGGGCCGTTCCCGGCGGTGGTGCTGGTGCACGGCTCGGGTCCCCACGATCGCGACGAGAGCGTCGGGGGAAACCGCGTGTTCAAGGATCTCGCCGAGGGGCTCTCCTCTCGCGGGGTGATGGTGGTGCGTTACGACAAGCGCACCCTCACGCACGGCAAGGCGCTGCTGGGGAAGCCCATCACGCTCGATGACGAGGTGATCACCGACGCGCTGCTCGCGGTGGAGTTGCTGTCTGCGCGAAAGGACGTGGGGAAGATCTTCGTGGTGGGGCACAGCCTCGGAGCGCTCCTCGCGCCGGAGATCGCCTCGCGCGCGAAGGCCGTGGCCGGGGTGGTGCTGCTCGCGCCGCCTTCCCGAAAGCCGTGGGAGGTGATTCCGCAGCAACTGCGCTACGTCGGCGCGCCCGCGGAGAAGGTGGCCGAGGTCGTGCGCCTGTTCGTGGCGATCAAGGCGGGCGACGGGTCCGGTGGGAACGTGCTCGGTGCTCCGGCGGCGTATTGGATCGAGTGGGGGAAGAAGGACGGCATCGCGGTGACGAAGAAGCTCGGCAAGCCGGTGCTCGTGCTGCGCGGCGCGCGCGACTACCAGGTGAACGAGGAAGACTTCGCGGCGTGGAAGA
>VFKJ01000983.1 GCA_009885595.1 Myxococcales bacterium
GCTGCGCAAGAAGCTCACCGCGCAGGCGCTCGCGACGGCGTCGAAGGAAGCGACGTCGAACGCGGGAATGGTGGAGAAGGCGCGCTTGCTGGGTGCGCAGGTGCGCGCGGAGGATGGCGTGGGCAGTGCGGTGGCGGCGATCACGCGCATCGCGCGCGCGGGAGTAGCCCTCACCCCGAGAGAACTTGCTTCAACTTCGCGTACACCTCCGCGCTGCTGAGCAGGTCGAGGTGCGAGGTCTTCTGCGCGATCCACTGATGTGATTCCGGAAACCCGAGCGTCAACGTCTCGTGCCTTCCCAGCGCGGAGTCCACCGGCACCAGCCCATCACCCCGCCCCGGGCCCAGGCTGGCGGCGATGGCGAAGCACTGCACTCCCTGGGGCAGGCTGAGCGCACCGCGCGGATCACCAGCGTTCGCGAAGCGATCCGCGCCGGCCCAGTGCGCGTCGAGCACGTTGCCGTACCGAAGATCCGTCACGCCGGCGCTGCGCAGCTGCCCCAGCTTCGCCAGCGGCGCGCTGTACCGGCTCACCTCCAGCAACACGTCGATCCAATTCCCCCCGCGCTCGAGAGGCGAGCCGTGATGCGGCGTGCCCAGGGTCACCAGCGTGCGCAGCTGCTTCCGCCACGCCTGGTGCTCTTCCTCGGCGACGTGACACGCCGACCGCGCCACCAGCCCGCCCATGCTGTGCGTGAGCAGCACCACTTCCGCCAGCGGGCGGGGAAACGCGGCGACCAACTGCTCCAGCAGGGCCGCGAAGTCGCGCCCGTTCTCCGACACGTGCCGCCCGCTGTTGTACCGGAGGTAGATGGGAATGAACCCCAGCTCGCGCGCCAGCGCCGCGCCGTGATCGTGCCCGCGCCGCAGCCACTGCAAGTCATCCATCGACGAGCCGTGCACCAGCAAGAGCAGCCTGTCCCCCTTTGGAAACTGCGCCTGCAGGGCCTCGCGGTTCAGCTCCAGCGCCACCCCGCCGCTGCGCAGCTGCATCTGGATCGCCAGCGGGTTGTTCGTCGCCGCCAGGTAGTCGCCCATCACGCCGTTGAGCACCGCGATGATGGTGCCCCGATCGCTGCCAGCGGCCTCGAGCATCGGCTGGAGCTGCGCGAGCGCGAGGTCGAGCCCCGCCCCCACCAGCTTCGTCACCCCGCGAATCGTGCCGTACGTCGGCGCCGACAACAGCCTGGTCACCTCGAGCAACGGCTGCCCGAGCAGCTCCGGCCCCCCGCCGATGGTGTGGTGCATCTTCTCCACCAGGTCGGTGACGCTGCGGGTGGCCTCCACCGCGAGCCTGGTGGCGCCACGCAACTGCTCCACCAGCGACGCGGGCTTCTTCTTCGTCATGGCAACCGCCAGCTGTAGCTCACGTCGGGCACGCAGGTGGGGCCGAGCTTCACCAGCTCCCACGGGCCCTCGGTGGCGATGCGCTGCGCACCGCTGCCCGCGCGGGTGATCACGTAGTTGAAGTACCCGGGCTGCGGCGAAAAGCCCGGCATGTAGAGCGGCGCCTGGTGGTGCAGGTAGGTGAGGCCGCCCGTCCACGCGAGGTGCGCCGCGTCGATGCGCAGCCCGCACACGTCGCCCTGCTTGCTCGCGGCCAGCAGCAACCGATTGACCGGCCCGAAGTCGTCCCACGCGCTCGAGCCGGCCCGCTCGGGGTAGCTACCCACCTCGCCCATCGTGAGCGTCTTCACGTTGATCGCCGAGACCGCCAGCACCACCCCCAGCAACACCAGCCCCAGGCGCGCGGGCTTGGCCGGCAGCAGCGACAACGCCAGCGCCGGCAACGCGCACGCCAGCGGCATCACCGGCAGCATGAAGCGCAGCTCCTTGTGCGCGACGAAGAGGTGCAGCGCGAGGAACGCCGCCAGCGTCAGCAGCACAGGCCAGCCCTTCCGAAACGCCGCCACCGCGGACAGGCCCAGCGCCAGCGACACCCCCGGCATCGTGTGGAAGAGGGACACGAAGTAGTACGGCCACGGCGCGGTGCCCCACCCCGCCCCGCGGTTCTCCACGATGTTGAAGCGGTAATAGACGACCGCCGAATGAAAGAAGCCGCCCGCCTTCGCGCTGGGCAGCGAGTGCCAGGCCGCCGCGTCCCACGCGCCGTAGATCAACGCCCACGCCACCAGGGTGCCGAACACCTCGAGCACTTCGCGGCGCGAACTTCGCCGCGCGAGCAGCACGCCCAGCACCACCACGCACACCACGCCTGACTGCAAGCGCGCGAGCGTCGCCAGGCCCAGCAGGCTGGCGCCGGTGATGCGGCCCTGGCGCGTCGCGTTCTCCTCGAGCACCAGCGCCACGCCCCACACCAGCAGCACCGCGGCGAGGTTCTCGCTCATCGCGCGGTGGGAGAAATAGAGCGCGAGCGCGCACAGGCTCCAGGTGGCGGCGGCGACCGACGACTCCAGCTCCCTCGCGCCCAGGCCGCGCGCCAGCCGGTACACCCCGGCGGCCGCGAGCACCGAGAGCGCCGAGAAGACCAGCTTCACCACGGGGATGTAGGTCGAGGGGCTGTCGGCGCCGAACAGCTTGCACAGCGCCAACCACACCGCCACGAAGCCCGGGACCGCCCAGGTGCGCGCGCCCTCGAGGAACTCCCAGGCCACCAGGCCGTGACCGAACACGAGGCGGTGCGCGGGCTCGAACGACTGGTAGATCTCATCGGGCCAGTTGATGCCGTCGTCACTGAAGACGATGCGCGCGCGCAGCACGAAGCCCACCAGGAGCGAGCCGTAGAGCACCGCGCGCGCGGCGGGCTCCATCGGGAGCCACCGGGCGGGTGGGCGAAGCGGAGCGGGAGCGCTGAGTGCTTCAGAGGCCATGGAGCGAGCGCAGGCCCTTCGGCTTCGCTCAGGACCTGCCTTAGCACGCGCCCGCGGGGAGAATGACCAGTCCTCCCCGGCTGTGCTCAGCTGGGCGCTTCGCTTTTCGGGGGCATGAGAGAGCCCCGGCGAGCCTCGATCGCTTCCTGCAGTCCGTCCTCTGATCACGCGACGCGAACGATCCAGGCAGAGGTCGGGGAGGTGAGCATGCCTGCCTGACCCGATCGTTCGCGGCCAGAGCGCTGCTGCTCCGAGCGCTGCCGCTCAAGAGCCGCGCCCGCACCAGCTTCAGGGCCTGATGTCTTGAAGGAGGCGGGCCACGGGCACTGCCCGCACTTTGGCCTGCAGAGAGTAGGTGCGCGTTCCAGGGTAGAGCACATCGAGGGAGTCGAGCTTCAGGTCTTCCAGGGCGCTGCGCATCGAAGGAGTGAGCGCGGGCGCGTCGGTGTACTTGACCTCGAAGCCCCTGCGTTCGTCTCCGCGAACGATGAGGAGATCGAGCTCGGCCCCACTTTGCGTCCCCCAGAAGTAGCACTGCTCGGGCCTCGCCTCGAGGTGACGAATGAGCTGCTCGATGCAGTGCCCTTCGAAACTGGCTCCGAGCTTCGGATGCCGCTCGAGGGCCGCGAAGGTGTCGATGTCCAGCAGCGTATGGAGCAGGCCAGAGTCCGCGATCAACGTCTTGGGCGACTTCACCTGGCGCTTCGAGATGTTCTCGTGCCACGGCGGCAAGAGCCGCACGACGAACGCCTGCGCCAACGTGTCGACGTAGTGGCGCACTGTGTTGTCCGCGACGCCCATCGAGCGGCCGAGCTCCGACCAGTTGAGCGTTTGACCGTGAACGTGCGCGAGGATCGCCCAGAAGCGACCGAGCGTCGTTCCTGGAACGCGGACGCCCAGCTGGGGCAGGTCTCGCTCAAGGAAGGTCTTCACGAAGTTGCGGCGCCACTCAGCGCTCTCATCGTCGGAGTGCGCGGTGAACGCCCGGGGGAAGCCACCGCGTAGCCACAGCCGCTTCTGGCGGTTGGCGCCCGTCTCTGAGAGGTCGAACGGCGGCAGGTGGTGGAAGGCGATCCGGCCGGCGAGCGTCTCCGAGGTCTGCTTGAGCAGCTCGGGTGAGGCACTGCCAAGCACCAGAAACCGCGGCCCGCTGGCGCGGTCGGCGAGGACGCGCAGCACCGGGAAGAGCTCAGGACGGCGCTGAACCTCGTCGAGCACCACGAGCCCGGTCTTCGACGCGAGGAAAGACTCTGGGCTCTCGAGCGCTCGCAGGCTCGCGAGCTCCTCGAGGTCGACGTACTCGCTGGGTCCACGGAAGCGTTTGACGACCTGCCGCGCCAGGGTGCTCTTGCCGACCTGGCGAGCGCCCAACAGCGCGACGACCCGGTATCGCTTGAGCAGGCGTTCGACTTCGGCGAGGTGTGACTCTCTCGAGACCAGCAGCACGCGTCGGATGGTACCTTGTTTATTCGATGATAGGCGTCGAATAAACA
>VFKJ01000513.1 GCA_009885595.1 Myxococcales bacterium
ACGACCGAACCGGGGCCGCAGTCCCGTCAGGGAGACGCCACGCAAGGAGAGGTGCTCTTCAACAGCCTGGGCTGTCGCGGCTGTCACGCCCTGAAGCTCCCTCTCCCCCGCGGGGGAGAGGGTCGGGGAGAGGGCTTACCGGCATATGGCCCACCACTCGACGGCATCGGCGCCCGAGCGACGCGAGCGTGGCTCGAGCGATGGCTCAAGAACCCGCGAGCCCTCTTCCAAGAGAGCCGAATGCCCGATCTTCGCCTGAGCGACGCCGAGGTCACCGACCTCGCTGCCTTCCTCTCCGCGCAGGGCGGGCCACCGCTCGATCCCGTCTGGTCCGCCCCCGATCCAGCGCTGGTGGCCGAAGGGCGGAAGGTGATCCTCGAAGACGGCTGCGCCGCCTGTCATCTGATCCCCGGCGTGGAGCTGTCGGGGCGACACGGACCAGACCTCGACGACTTCGGCGACCTCCCGGCCGAGCGCCTCGAGTGGGGCGAGTCGCGGCCGGCCTGTTCATTCACGGAGCGCGAGTGTTGGACGCTGGCGAGACTTCAACACCCCGAGGCGCTGACCCGGCCCGGCATCGAACTGGAGATGCCCGCCTTCACGCTGTCCGACGACGAGGCGCTGGCGCTCTCGGTGTTCCTGCTCTCGAACCGTGAACAGCGCGCTCTCCCCCACCGGTTGACCGAGGCCGCGCGAGCGATCGCCGAGGGTGAGCGCGTGCTCGCCCGCCACAACTGCGGAGGCTGTCATGAGCTCGGCCCGGGCCGCGTCGCGCAGCTTCGCGGCTTCTATGAAGACCCCGCGCTGGCTCCGCCGCCGCTCACCTTCGCGGGCCGCAAGTTCCAGTACCGCTGGCTCTTCGACTTCCTTCAGCACCCGCGGCAGATCCGCCCGTGGCTCGCGGCCCGGATGCCCACCTTCGCGCTCGACCCGGGCGAGGCCGAGACCCTGGTCCGCGCCTTCGCCGCGCGCGATGGCCAGCCGTTTCCGTTCGACGGTGAGCCGGTCCCCGAGGCCAACGCCTCCGAGCGAGCCGACGCAGTCTGGCTGCTCGACAAGCTCCAGTGCGCGCGCTGCCACGCGGTCGGGGGCAAAGACGTGAAGCCCGCCGAGCGGGCGCCGGATCTCACGCTGGCCGCGGGTCGGCTCAAGCCCGGGTGGATGAAGGCGTGGCTGCTCGATCCCCAGGCGCTGCAGCCGGGCACCCGCATGCCCAGCTACTTCTTCCTCTCGGACGACGACGATCCGACGAGCTGGACCACGCCCTACCCCAAGGTCCTCGGAGGAAAGGCCACGCGCCAGGTCGACGCGCTGGTCTGGCTCACCACCGAGCTCTCACGCACAGGAGCACCGCCATGAAAACCACCCGCATCGCCCTCAGTGTCCTCGCGCTCGTCTCGGCTGGCGCGTGGGCAGAAAATCCCACCGGCGAAGTTCGAGGCACCGTCACGCTCAAGGGCACGCCCCCGAAAGCGCCCGAGGTGAAGTTCCCCGCCGATCTCGGACCGAAAGATCGCGCGTTCTGCGCGCCGAAGTCGCCGTTGGTGCCGCCGTATTACGTGACGGATCAGGCGACTCACCTCAAGGACGTGGTGATCTGGCTGGAGGGCGTCAAGGCGACTCCGGGCGCGAGCACGGCTCATTCGATCGTGAACAGCGACTGCCGCTTCGAGCCGCACGTGCAGTCGATGACCGTGGGCGAGGAGCTCAAGGTGGTGAACCGCGATCCCCTGCTGCACAACACCCACCCGGTCTACCTCGGCGACAAGAGCACGCTGTTCAACATCGCGCTCCCGGAGCAGGGCCAGGAAGTGAAGAAGAAGGTGAAGAAGCCCGGCGTGCTCAAGGTGCAGTGCGACGCGGGCCACGTGTGGATGCGCGCGTTCGTGCACGTGTTCGAGCACCCATTCCACGCGGTCACCGGCGCTGATGGCTCGTTCGTCATCGCCGGCATCCCGCCGGGGAAGTACACCCTCAAGGCGTGGCACGAGGCGGGCGGAACCCAGTCGATGGAGGTCGAGGTCGCTGCTGCGCCCGTGCAGCGCGAGCTCTCCTTCGAGGCGAAGCCGCCGCAGTGAAACGATAGGCTCGGCGAGTGCCGCTCCCTCTCCTCCTGATCGTGCTGGCCGCCGGCGGCGCGGGCATGACGACTCCGCGATCGGGCCACCCGACGGACGACCTCATACGGGCTGAGCGCACCCTTTCCTCGCGGGGCCCTCGCT
>VFKJ01000164.1 GCA_009885595.1 Myxococcales bacterium
CTCGAAGACGGGCCGCTCACCCTCCTGGTAGGAGAGCTCGGCGCGCTTCACGAGCCGGTCGACTCTCGTGAGCTGCGTGCGCTCGAAGTTGGCCGCCTGCGCGAGCGTCCTGGTGAGGGCCTCGCGAGCGGTGAGCAGCTCGCTTTCGACCTGTCGCTCGAGCAGCTGTTGCGCGGCCCTCGCCTGGCGAAGCAGGGCGTGGGCGCGTGCCGCGTCTCCCTGGCCATGGTCGAACACCGGGAGGCCGAGGGCGAGGCCGGCGGTGTAGCCCCAGGCCGTCTCACTGGAGACGATGGCGTTGCGCACGCCTCCGGTGAGGACGACCTCAGGCACCCAGCCACGCCCTGCCGCGGACAGCTCACGCTCTGCCTGGGCGACCCGCAGCTGCGCAGCCTGGTAGTCGGCGCGCGCGGCGAGCACCTGCGGGAGCGCCGCCTCCGGTCTCCCAGGCGGAGGCAACTGCAGCGCCTCCGTTGCGTCAAAGCGGGCACCCGGGGCACCCAACAGCAGCCCGAGCCTTCGGCCCCAGGCGTCGTGTTCGCGCTCCGCGTCGGCGAGCTGGTCGGCGAGGAGCTCGACCTCCACCTCCAGCCGATCGAGATCGTAGCCCGAGGTGTCGCCCGCCGCGGCGCGCGACCGCACGGCGCCGATGAGGCGGGCGAGGGCCTCCCGCTCCTGCCGGAGTAGCTCGACGGTCTGCCTCGCCGCGGCCGCCCGCCAGTAGAAGCCCAGCGCGTCGAGCAGCAGGCCCGCCCGGTCGCGCCTGGAATCCTCTCGCGCGGCCTCGAGCCCGAGCCGGGCACCCTCGACGCGCAGGCCGCGGCGCCCCGACACCTCGAGCGGCAGCTCGAGCCGCCAGAAGTTCTCGGGCTGGCCCCGGCCTGCGACGATCAGCTCCTCGCGGTCGTAGCTCAGCGCCGGGTTGGCCCAGAGCCCGGTCGACGCCACCTGCGCGCTCGCCTGCTCGACCGCGGCCTCGAGCAACGGAAGACCCGGGTGTGACTTCTCGACGCGGGCGAGGAACTCGGTCGCGGAGAGACCCGCGGGCTCCTCGGCGTAGGCGGGGAGACCGAGCGCTACTACTGCTGGTAGTAATGCGAGACAGGCGAAGGCGGGGACAGGGCGCGGCATTCGTCACCTCAACCGAGAAGGGTCTCGAGCGCGTGGTGAAGCGGCTCGGCAAACACGGCGCACGCGACGCAGAGCGCCCCCGCCGAGAGCGACAGGAGCAAGACGAGCCGACGGGAGCGGCCGTGCCCGTCAGGCTCCTCGCGCAGCAAGGACTCGATGCGCTGGGGCACGTGCCGGGCCGCTGCGAAGACGGCGCCTGCCGGAGCCAGCGGAGGTGGCCCGCTCCGGACCAGGGCCAACATCGCGCTGGCGACGGTGCTGGGCCGCCCGACCCGCTGCGCGGCCGCGCGATCGCAGATGCGCTCGGCCGAGAGTTCCCACATGCCCAGCGCGCGTCCCACGAGGACTGGCGCGCCGAGCGCGGCCGCGAACCCCAACAGCGCCCGTCGCCAGAGGTCGCCGTGAGCGAGGTGGGCAAGCTCGTGCGCGACGATGGCTTCGCGCTCGGCCGGCGCGAGCACCTCCCAGGCGGCGCTCGAGAAGATGACCGCGGGAGAGAAGACGCCCGCGGTGAAGGCAAAGCGTTCGCTGGAGGGCACGAGATGACAGTGCCGTTCGCCCAGCGGCACCCCCAGCGAGCGGAGCCGGCCTGCGGCGCGCTGGGCCAGGGCGTGGGCCCACGCCGAGAGCGCGCCCCGCACCACGACGAACGTCGCCGCCGCCGCGACCGACGCCAGCGCCCACGGCTGCAGCGCCCACTCGGCGCCGTGCCTCACGCAGAGGTGCAGGTGGTGACCGTGCGCGAGGCAGTGATCCGAACCATCAGCCAGCGCGAGCGCCGACTTCACCGCCAGCGCCGCGACCACGGCCAACGCCAGGATCGGCGGGAGCACCAACGCCGCCGTCGACGCCTGGCGTTCGACCCAGGCGCCCGTGCGCCTCAGCGCTCCCCGCGAGAAGAGCAGCGCTGCGTTGAGCAGGACGGAGAGCCCGAGGCTCACGCTCAGGAAGACGAGGCCGAACGCGACCAGCGAGCCGACGGCCGTCATCGCCCGCTCTTTCGGCGCTCGGCGATCAACGCCTCGAGGCGGCTGAGGTTCTCCTCGTCGACCTCAGCGGCGGCGTCGACGAAGGCGGCGAGGACGGGGTCGGCGTCGGTGGAGCGCGCCATCAGCCCACTGACCGTGCTCTCCACGATGCGGCGCCGGTAGTCATCGCGAGTCAGGGCTGGCTCGTAGACGAACGCGTTGCCGTCCTTGTTGCGCGCGAGCAACCCCTTCTTGAAGAGGCGATCGAGCGTCGTCATCACCGTGGTGTACGCGAGCACGGGCTTGCCCTCGAGCCGCTCGCAGACTTCCCGGACAGCCAGCGGGCCTGACCGCCAGAGCACGTCCATCACGCGCTCCTCGAGGGAGCCCAGATATCGGCCGGCGTGTTCGAAGGGTCGCAAGGCCGAGCAACGTACGGGCGGCCACTACTACGGTCAATAGTAGGGATCTGCCGAACCTGCGATCAACGAGGCGAAGAGCTCCATCGGTCACGACCTCCAGGCGCGGCAAAGGGGTGCTGGCGAAACGGTGAGGATCCATCAGCGGCACCACTGGCGCCGCTTGGCCCCAGAAGTGCTGATTACGAGCAGGTCACCGCGTTCCTGCGGCGCAGATTGTGGAGTGGCCCGATGGGAGTTAGACGCACACCCGCCGTGACGTCCCTCGACCTGCTGGCCCCGCAGCGCTCAGCCCTCATCACGGGCTTGCGCATGAGCGAGCGCGAAGCGGCCTGGTTGAGGGCGATCGGCCTGGGCGAGGGCGTCGAGGTGACGGTGCTGCGCCGGGCGCCTTTGGGCGGGCTGCTGCACGTGCGCGTCTCGGGTGGCGCGGAGCTGGCGGTCGATCGCGAGCTGGCCCGCAACGTCGAACTCGGCCCCGGCGAGAAGGAAAGGCCGTGACTCCTTCGTGCGTGGTGGCGTTGGTGGGTCGGCCCAATGCGGGCAAGTCGTCGCTGTTCAACGCCGTCACCGGTGGGCACGCGAAGGTGGGCAACTTCCCCGGCGTCACGGTCGAGCTGCTCGACGCGCAGGTGAGGGCCCTGAGCGGAGAGCTGATCGAGCTGGTCGACCTCCCGGGCGTCTATTCCATCGAAGGCGAGGCCGACCCGGAGAGCGACGAAGGCCACGCGCGGCAGTTCCTCGATCGCGCGCGGGACGAGCACAAGCCGCTGGTGATCGCCCAGGTGCTCGACTCCACCCAGCTCGAGCTGGGGCTCGGGCTCACCCTCGAGCTGCGCCGCCGGGGCGTGCCGGTGATCGTGCTGGCGACCCAGCACGACGCGCTGGTGAAGCAGGGCTTCGAGCTCGACGCGGCCGCCCTGCAGGAAGCGCTGGGCGTCGACGTGCTCGCCACCAGCGCGCGCGCGCCCGGCATCAAGGAGAAGGTCAGCCAGCTGCTGGCCGACGTGTGGCGCCAGCAGCGCAAGCCGCCTCATGGCACGATCGACGTGCGCAAGCTGGCCCGGCAGGTGCTGCTGCCCAAAGAGAACGCGGCGCAGTCCTTCGCCCGGGTGAGGCGGCGCACCGAGCGGCTCGACGCGGTGCTGCTGCACCCGCTGCTGGGCCCGCTCGTCTTCCTCGGCCTGATGACCGCGCTCTTCGCGGCGGTGTTCATGATCGCCGAGCCGGTGACGGCGTTGATCGATCTCGCCAACCAGGCGCTGGGCACCCGCATCGAGGGCGTGCTGGGCACCGGCTGGCTGTCGTCGCTGCTGGTGGATGGGGTGCTGGGCGGCGCGGGCACGGTGCTCGCGTTCCTGCCGCAGATCGTCATCCTCACCATCGCGATGGAGCTGATCGACGCGTCGGGTTACCTCGCGCGCGGCACCTACCTCGTCGATCGCGCGCTGCGCTTCGCGGGGCTGGGCGGCCGCTCGTTCGTGCCGCTGCTCACCGCCCACGCCTGCGCCGTGCCGGCCATCACCTCGGCCCGCATCATTCGCGACCCCGGCCAGCGGCTGAGGACCATCCTGGTGCTGCCGCTGATGACCTGCTCGGCGCGCATTCCTACCTACGGGCTGTTGATCACCACGTTCTTCTCCGACCGCTCGGCGTGGTTCAAGGGCGCGATGTTCGTCGGGCTGTACTTCGCCGGCATCCTCGCGGGCCTGGTGGCCTCGCTGGTGCTGGGCCAGACCGTGAAGCAGACGGGCCAGCGCCGCCCGCTGGTGCTGGAGATGCCGCCCTATCGCCGCCCGCATGCGCGGGTGGTGGCGAGGGTGGCGTGGCGCGCGGGGACGCGGTTCGTGAAGGACGTCGGCTCGGTCATTCTCATCGCGGCGATCGTGCTGTGGGCGCTGCTCACCGTGCCGGGTCCGGGTGACAGCCACTCCGCCCCCCCCGGGGCGTCACCGCGCGTGGTGGCGATGCACGGCAGCCTCGCGGCCTCGGCGGGCCGGTTGCTCGAGCCCCTCAGCAAGCCGGCGGGCTTCGACTGGCGCCTCAACGTCGGGCTGATCGGCTCCTTCGGCGCGCGCGAGCTGATGGTCGGCACCATGGGCGTCATCTTCGGCATCGAGGGCGGCGAAGACGACACCGCGCCCCTGTCAGCGCGGCTGCGGGAAGCGAAGACGGCCACCGGCGCCCCGGCCTATGGGCCCGCGACCGCCCTGGCCCTGATGGCGTTCTTCGTGCTCGCCTGCCAGTGCATGAGCACGCTGGCCGCGGTGCGAAGGGAGACCCGCTCGCTGCGCTGGCCCTTGTTCGTGCTCGCGTACACCTACGCCGCCGCGTGGGTGGTGGCGGTGGTGGTGTTCCAGGCCGCGACTGCCTTCGGCTTGTGACGAGGTTCCCTCTCCCCTCGGGGAGAGGGTCAGGGTGAGGGGCGAACCGCCGACGCGACACCCTCGAAGTAGCCTGAGTGCAAGCGGCGGCGATCCAGTACGCTCCCGCTCCCCCTTCCCCTCAGGAGAGCCCAGCCATGGGAGCAGCCCTCACCAGCATCGTCGCCGAAGCCGAGCGCCTGGCCGGCTTGCAGGGCAAGTTGATGCTCGCCGGCATCACCCGCATGACCACCGCGCAGGCGAACAGCGCCGTCGACACCCCGCAGCTGATCGCCCAGTTCAAGCAGGCGCTCGCCGAGGTGAAGGCCAGCTCGAAGGTGGCCCCTGAGCCCGATCTCGCCGTGGGCAAGGCCACCCCCGAAGCGCTGCGCCGCCACATCGCGGCCTATCTCGACCTGATGACCCAGCGCGCGCTGGTGCTCGGCGACCCGCTCGAGACCGCCAAGCGCATCGACGAGCTCGCCGCCGAGACGCTCGACGTGGCCCGCGTCAGCGTGTGGATGCTCGACCACGAGGCCACCCGCATCACCTGCACCGATCTCTTCGAGCGCGCGGGCGGCAAACACTCCGCGGGCACCGTGCTCCACGCCAAGGACTTCCGGCCGTACTTCATCGCGCTCGCCACCCAGCGCACCATCGCCGCGCACGACGCGCAGACCGACCCGCGCACCTCGTGCTTCACCCAGGTGTACTTGAAGCCGCTGGGCATCACCTCGATGCTCGACGTGCCCATCTGGGTCGACGCACGCATGGTCGGGGTGGTGTGCCACGAGCACCTCGGCCCTCCGCGCACCTGGAACGCCGACGAGGAGCGCTTCGGCTACCTGATGGCCGCGTTCCTCTCGCTCTCGATGGAACGTCACGTCGGCCCCGCGCGCCTCTGACGATGGGGTCCGACCGCGACACGGCGCTC
>VFKJ01000331.1 GCA_009885595.1 Myxococcales bacterium
AGCGGGTCGGAGACAGGTGGGCGCGGCCCCCCGGAGCGGCGGATCGCGACCTCTGCTTCATGGCAGTCGTGATGGAGACGTGGTGTCTCGCTCCGTTGGACTCGAAGAAGGCTCTCGAGAAGGTTGAGAAGAACGAGGTTTACAGGCGGCTTGAACGAGCCACCAAGGGCCGATGGACCTCCCGGCAGAAGGCCGCGAGCTTCGAGTGGCTGGAGAGGGTGGATGCGACCGAGCTTCGTCGTCGGTGTCCCGAGTTCGAGCGAATCGCCACGCGGCTTGGTGCTTGACGAGGAGTGCGCCGTGCCCGCGGGCAAACACCTGGCACTGAGAGGCGCTGCTCGATCGAGCCAGGCTCTGCGCTCCCCCGGCAGACACCCCTGAGCCGCTCGCTGTGAGAGGGCTAGCGAGTTTTTCTCCGTAGGAACATCACCGCGAACAACCCCAGGCTCAGCGGATCCACCGTCGAGCAGCCCTGCTGCGGCGCCTGCGCATCGGGCTTGTCTCCGACGCGCGGGAAGATGCCGTGAATCGCCTCGGTGTTGTCGGTGACGACCGTCGGCAGTCCTTCTTCCCCCAGCACCTCGACGCGCAGCGCCGCCGGGCTCGCGAGCGTCGTGGGCCCTTCGTTGCCCGACAGCGAAGAGAACATCCATCCCTGGGCGGTCTCCAGCTCGCCCGGCCCGCACCCCGCGGTGAAGGTCGCGATGTGCGTGCGGCTGACCGGCGGCAGGTCGGGGTTGAACGAGAACACCGGGTCCTCGGTCATGTCCTCGGGCGAGAGCGTCGTGTACAGCCGCGTGAGCTGCGGGAACTCGGTGAAGAGCGCGTTGGCTTCCCGCACCGGCGTCACGAACTCCGCGAACAACTTCTGCGCGAGCACCGGCGCGTCGAAGGTGGTGGTGTAGCCGGCGAAGTTGGCGAAGTCGTAGGTGTCGAGGTTCGAGAAGAACTGGCTCTCCGTGACGCCCCGCGCGGCGAGCTCGGCAGGCAGCGGAATCTGCGTGAGCAGCACGCGGACGACCGGCGAGGGCAACACGGGCGGCATGAAGGTCGAGTCCGCGAAGCCGAAGGTGAACAACCGGTTCACGAACTGCTGCGGCGTGGTGGTGGCCGCGAAGTCAGCCTCGCTCCCGAAGCGACCGGGCGCGGCCAGCACGTCCTTCATCACGCTGCTGGGCCCGGCGAAGTCGGTCACGAAGGCGTGCCGCTGCGGAGCCTCGGCCACCGCGCGCGTCACCACGTCGCCGTAGTTCTTCGCGCCGCCGAACCAGTCGAGCTGCGCGTCGTTGATCACCACGTGGTGGTAGTTGCGCGGAATGCCGCGGCCGTTGCCGAGCAGGTAGACCAGCACGCCCATGTTCGGCTGCGCGCCGACCTGCGTGAGGATGATGGGGATCATCGGCAGCGACGAGGGGTACTTCACCACCACCGGGGTGATGTCTCCGGTCGACGCGCCCGACTTGAGCTTGAGCGCGAGGAAGTACGAGCCCGGGCGGATGTAGGGGCCCACCGCGGTGTCCGTGCCCGCGGGCACAAAGAAGCGATTGTCCGCGAGCCACTGCAGCATCTCGGCTTGATCATCCGCGCGGAGCACCGCGTAGTCGTACGGCCCCACCGAGGAGCGCGTCACCAGGGCCGAGTTGCTCCCCGCGTCCTGCGAGCCCTTCTGCGTGCGGTCGATCGCCGCCGACGGCGCGTAGCAGCCGCAGGAGAACAGCGGCGGCGGTGGGCAGCCTTCGCCGGTGAAGACCTGCTGCACCACGTACGAAGGGTCGGTGGCGATCGCCAGTTGGTTGAAGAGCTCGTCGGTACCCACGGTGAGCGTCGGCACCGAGGGCAGCGGCAACAGCCAGCCGAAGTCCTTCGCCTCGCCCGCGTACTG
>VFKJ01000726.1 GCA_009885595.1 Myxococcales bacterium
CCAAGAATGAGCTGCGCATACCGGCACCGATCGCAACTTCGGGGCCAGCGCCGCTGGCACATTGATTCCGAGCGCTTGTGCCCCCACCCCCGCGGCCTGCCCATCGAAACGATGAGGTCGCTCCCTCCCCCGATGCGCAGACTTTGCCTTGATTCCAAGGCTCTGGGCGGCGAGAAGCGAGCGCCGATGCGCCCTCTGAAGACGCTCAAGAAGCTGTACGACGAAGAGTCCCACATCGTCATCACCGAGAAGGGGTCTCCCCCTCGGGTGATGTTCTATGGCGAGGACTTCTGGGTCGAAGATCTCCCGGTGGGGACACGCGTGATCTTTCCGCGCCCGCCGCTGGAGGGCGTGCCGAACGTCAAGGCCGCCATCCGCTACGCCATCAACCACCCCGAGGGGATGGACCCGCTGCACGCGCTGCTCAAGCCGGGCATGAAGGTCACCATCGCGCTGGACGACATCTCGCTGCCGCTGCCGCCGATGAAGACGCCGGACGTGCGGCAGACGGTGTGTGAGATCGTGCTCGAGCTGCTGGCGGACTCCGGCGTCGACGACGTGCACCTGATCATCGCCAACGCGCTCCACCGCCGCATGACCGACGCGGAGATGAAGCGCATGGTGGGCGAGAAGATCTACGACGCCTACGCGCCCGACCGTTATTACAACCACGACGCGGAAGACCCCGAGGGCATCACCGAGCTCGAGCGCACCTCGTCCAACGAGGTGGTGGCGATCAACCGCCGCGCCGCGGAGTCGGACCTCGTCATCTACGTGAACATCAACCTGGTGCCGATGGACGGCGGCCACAAGTCGGTGGGCACGGGCCTGACCAACTACGAGTCGCTGCGCGCGCACCACAACCCGCAGACGATTCGCGACTCCGAGTCGTACATGGAGCCGGGCAAGAGCCAGCTGCACCGCTCGGTAGATCGCATCGGCCGGGTCATCGACAAGACCATCAAGGTCTTCCACATCGAGACCACCATCAACAACCGGATGTTCGAAGAGCCGGTGGGCTTCCTGATGAAGAAGGAAGAGGACTTCACCGAGTTCGACCGGCTCAAGCTGCAGGGCATGAAGTACGCGCTCTCGAAGATGCCGCGGCCGATGAAGCGCAAGATGTTCTTCAACATCTTCGCGCCCTACGAGGTCACCGGCGTGTTCGCGGGCTCCACCGAGCCCACCCACGAGAAGACGCTGGAGATGAGCTGGAAGCAGTACTCGGTGCCGGTGCAGGGCCAGAGCGACATCGTCATCTTCGGGATGCCGTACGTCTCGCCCTACAACGTCAACAGCATCCTGAACCCGCTGCTGGTGCAGGTGATGGCGCTGGGCTACCTCTACAACCTGAACCGCGGCGTGCCGTTGGTGAAGAAGGGCGGCGTCATCATCATCACGCACCCCTGCTACGACGAGTTCGACCCCGACCACCACGCGCCCTACATCGAGTTCTTCAACCGCTGCCTCACCGAGACGCGCGACGCGCACGTGCTGTCACACAAGTACGAGCGCGAGTTCGCGAAGAACCCCAGCTACGTGCACCTGTACCGCAAGGGGAACAGCTACCACGGCGCTCACCCCTTCTACATGTGGTACTGGGGCGAGAACGGGCGGCAGCACGTGGGCAAGGTGATCGCCGCGGGCGCCGAGAACAACCACGTGCCGGCCATCCTGGGCTGGGACCGCGCGGATACGTTGTCGGAGGCGATCGAGGACGCGCGCGGCTTCATGGGCCGCTCGGCGAGCATCTCGTTCGTGCACATTCCGCCGATCTTCCAGTGCGACGTCAGGCTCTGAGCTCGTTGACCCCGAGCGACTGCGTTCGGGTCAGCGACGCGCAGTCAGCACGTTGCGCTTGACGACTTTGACGCCCGACGCCGAGCTCGCCACCCGCCGCGTCTCCGGGTACGGCCAGGAGCGCATGATGGGAATGTTGAGGGGCGAGGGGGGCAGCACCGCCACCGACTTGAGCACCTTCGCCTTCGAGGGCTCGTTCGACACGTTCACCACGATGACCGAGCTGAAGATGACCAGCGCCCCGGCGATCAACCCGCCGATGCGGACGCGGCGATCGTTCATGAGGCGCTCGAGCTGGCTGCCGATGTCGAAGGTGTGGGCCATGGTGTCGCTGGGCTGAGCAAGTGGCGGGCCGAAGCGGTGCGGGCATCGATCCAGCCACTTGGCAGGCACGCAACTCGCGACTGACTGCGCACGAATGCACCACTGGAGCGCGGTGCTCTCAATTGAAAGCGAATTTACAGGCGCATTTTTCGCCCCTCACTTCTTCTTCCGCGAGCCGTCCTCGTAGAAGGCCTCGTCTTCCACCAGGCCGCCGTCTGAATCCCAGCGCTTGCGGGTGGTGACGTTGCCCTTTTGCCACTGCGAGTCTTCTTCGGGCTTCCCGTCCTCGAACCACGACTGGCGCCGGCCCTGCAACCGACCCTCGGTGTAGGTCTCGCGCAGAGAGAGGCCACCGTCGGGGAGGAACTGCTCGTGCGCCCCAAAGCGCTGCCTGCCGCGGAACTGCGCGCGGTCCTCGAGCCGGCCATCGTCATCGAAGCGCGACTCGATCGCCTGCTCCCCGTCGACGACCCGCTCGAACTTCTTGGCGCCGTTCTGGAAGAACTCGGTGAGCTTGACCTCTCTTCGGTCCTTCCACCCCGTGACCTTCTTCTTCGTGCCGTCAGAGAAGAACTCCGTCTCCTCTCCGGCCCGCTCGCCTGCCACGAATTGGATCGACCGCCGCGGCTTGCCGTCTTCGAGCTCGAGCCACAGCCCGTCGCGCAGACCTTTCACGTAGCGCGCCTCGCCGGACTTCACGCCTTCGCGGTCGAAGGTGGTGGTGAGCCCGTGGCGCAGGCCGTCACGCAGCTCGATCACCGCGCGCTTCTGCCCGCTGGGGTGGAAGAACACGAGCGGCGAGGGGCCGGGCCACTTGCACTCGCCCAGGCCCGCCTCCCGCGAGACCTGCAGCCCACAGCCTGCTTCCTCGAGCCGGCCCGCTTCGTCGAAGTTCTGCCAGGTGCTCGCCGAGTCAGGCTCGCGCCGATAGAGCTTCCGAATCAGCTTCCCGCTCGGTGAGTAGCGCAACGCCTCCCCCAGCTCGCGGTCATCGACGTAGTGCGAGACCTCGGTGAGCTTCCCGTCCTTGTACTTGCGGTACTCGCCGTGGCGCTTGCCGTCGCGGTACTCCTGCTCCATCGCCTCGCTGTCGTTCCATTTGCGCTTCTCGCGGCCGGTGAGCTTGCCGTTCAAGAAGGACATCGAGCGTGTCTCTTCCTGAGTGTCCGAATCGAAGCAACGAACGATGCCGGTGTAGTCGGCGGTGCTCGAGCCGTTGTTGAGGTTGATGTGCTTCGCGCCCGCGACGCAGTCCTCATGCGCGAACGCGGGAAGAGCAACCAGCAGCACCACGAGCCATCTCATGAACGATCCTCCTGGAGCTTCTTCAGCGCGA
>VFKJ01000095.1 GCA_009885595.1 Myxococcales bacterium
CACCTCGCCGTCGACCCGGGTCACGGTCCACACCAGGGTCTGGCCCTTGGCGTCGGTGAGGGTGGTGGGGCCGTCCCAGGGAAAGGCGTCGGCGGCGGCGAGGGTGGACGCAGAGACGACGAGGCAGACGAAGAGGCGGTGCATGGTGGCTCCAGGGAGGGACGGCTACTTGAAGATCGGCGCCAGCTGCGTGGTGAGCCCGACGCTCAGGAAGTTGTCGCGGAAGAACTCGGAGTCGGACAGGTAGAGCGTGCGTTTGGCCCGCAGCTCGAGGTCGGCGAGCATGCCCAGGCGCTGCAGGCTGAAGGCGAGCTGGCCCTCGGCGGCGAGGTCCCACAGGGGCGTGGTGGCGGGGGCTGGAAGCTCGGCGGTGACGGCCGGCTCGGCGGCGACCGCGAGTGAAGCGGACACACAGAGGAACACCACGGCGTGAAGAATCGACCTGCGCTGTGACATGAGCGGCCCCTGGTTGCTGCGGTGACCGGCCCTGGTGCAAGGGCGCTGACAACCGCTCGCCTCAACAAGACAGCGAGGTTGAGCACGGGTGTCCTGTGCAGCCCTGCTCAGCGTGTGCAGCGCGATGCACGAGTGGCGGCGCCCTGGGGTGGGTTAAGGGCCCCTGCATGAAGACCATCTTGATCACCGGCGCCACCAACGGCATCGGCCTGGAAGCGGCCGTCACCCTCGCGCGCGAAGGCCACCAGGTGGTGCTGGTGGGCCGCGACGAAGGCAGGACCCGTCGCTCGGTCGACGCGGTGAAGCAGCGCTCGGGCTCGGGCCAGGTCGAGGCGCTGTCGTGCGACTTTTCCTCGCAGGCGTCGATTCGCGCGCTCGCCGACGCGTACCGCAAGAAGTACGACCGCCTCGACGTGCTGGTGAACAACGCAGGCACCGTCAACGCCGAGCGCCTGGTCACCAAGGAGGGCCTCGAGAACACCTTCGCGGTGAACCACCTCGGCTATTTCCTGCTCACGAACCTGCTGCTCGACCTGGTGGTGAAGAGCGCGCCCTCGCGCATCGTGGTGGTGGCCTCGACCGGCCACTACCGCGGCACCCTGAACCTCGACGACCTCGGCTTCGAGAAGGGCGGCTACGGCATCATGGCCGCGTACCGGCGCAGCAAGCTGGCCAACGTGATGATGACGCGGTCGCTGGCGAAGCGGCTCGAGGGCAAGGGCGTCACCGTGAACGCGCTGCACCCCGGCGGCGTGGCGACCGGCATCTGGGATCGCGCGCCGAAGTGGGCGCAGCCGATCCTCGCGGTGGTGAAGAAGCTGGTGCTGATCACGCCCGAAGAGGGCGGCAAGACCATCAGCTACCTGGCCACCTCGCCCGAGGTGGAAGGGAAGACGGGGCTCTACTTCGAGAAGAACAAGCCCAAGGAGTGCGCCGCGCTCGCGAAGGACGAAGCGCTGGCGGAGAAGCTGTGGCTCAAGAGCGCGGAGTTGGTGAAACTTAGCCCCTCACCCTGACCCTCACCCCTGCAGGGGTGAGGGAAACACTCAGCGCAGCGCCAGCCACACCGCGAGGAAGCCCAGGCCGGTGGCGAACAGGAAGATGCCCGACAGCAACACCACCAGCTTCCACTTCCCTTCCTGGTAGTTCGCGCGCGTGTCGGCTTCGGGGTCCGACGCTTCCTCGATGAAGTCTTCCGAGGCCTCGATCTCCTGAATGAGCGAATGCTCGAGGACCGGCTCTTCCGCCTCGGCGAAGGTGACGCCGAAGCCGGTGCGGCGCGAGCGGCCCTGCAGGAGCGGCTGGGTGAAGCGGGGATCCTTCGCGGGGGTGGGGGTGCCGTCTTCCGCGACCGGCGGGGGATCGTCGCGGCCGGGGTCGGTGATGTCCTGGTCGTCCTTGAAGTCGGCCGAGGCGAGCACCGCGGTGTGCTCGAAGGCCAGCGCGGTCGGAGGAACGATCTGCACCCGGCGGGTCTTCTCCGAGGCCGGCAGGTTGATGGTCTGGCCGTACACCGCCTCGTGCAGCACCGCGTCTTCGCCGGTCTTCTCCTTGGCGAACACGCGCGCGAGCAGCTCGCCCACGTCGGCGTCGCGCACGTCGGGCGCGAAGCGGGTGCGTAGCTTCTTGAGCGCCTCGCCGAACTCGGTGGCGGTGGCGTAGCGATCCTTGGGCTCCTTGCAGAGCGCCTTCAAGATGACGTCGTCCACGTCGCGCGGGATCGACGGCATGGTGGCCGAGGGCGCTTCCCACACCGGGTTGGCCGCCTTGCGCCAGCGCTCGATGGGGTCGCCCTTCTGGGGCAGCGCGTGCCACGAGAGCAATTCCCAGAGCATCACGCCGCACGAGTAGATGTCGGCGCGGCCGTCGACGATCTGCTTCTTGGCCTGCTCCGGCGCCATGTACGTGAGGTTGCCGATGACGACGCGCGGCGCGGTCTGCTCTTCCTTGAGCGTCGACTGCGCGGCACCGAAGTCGATGATCTTGATGTCGCCGCGGTAGCTGATGCACACGTTCGCGGGGGAGAGATCGCGGTGCACCAGGTGCAGCGGGTTGCCGTTCTCGTCCTTGGCGTCGTGCGCGTACTGCAGGCCCTGGCAGACGCGCTCACCGATGAGCAGCGCGATGCCCAGCGGCATGTCGACCTTGCGATCGCGCAGGCGCTTGGTCATGCGGCTGACCGTCTTGCCCTGCACGTATTCCATCGAGAGGAAGTACTCCCCGTCGACGTCGCCCATCGCGTACACGCGCGCGATGTTGTGATGGCTCAGGCGCACCACCACCTTCGCCTCGTCGAGGAAGCGGCCCACGAAGGCGCGGTTCGCCACCAGGTTGGGCAGCACCTTCTTCACCACCACGGCGCGCGGAGCCGGCCCGCCTTCACGCGCGAGGAAGACCTCTCCCATTCCTCCGGCGCCGATGCGGCGGATCAGCTGGTAGCGGCCAAAAGGCAGCGGCGCTTCCGGCGTGGGATCCTGCAGCATGAGGGCGGAAGTGTGGGGGCGACGGTCCATCGGAGCAAGCGATTGAGCGCCTCTCCTCCTGAACGTCTCGATGCTGTCTGCTCCTGAAGTCATCGCCCCACCGCGTCAGCCGAAAGGTGTGCCTGATTATCGACACGATGCGTCAATGGTTGCTTGCGGCGAAAATGTTCAGCGATTTCAGGTTTTTATCGGCTGAGCTCAGAGCGTCTGGGCCACCGCGCGCAGCGCCTCGCGGGCGTTCGTCTCGATGAGGGTGCCGTGCGAGGGAATGATGCGCTCCAGGCCTTCGACGGCGGCGAGCTCGTTCATCAGCGCGCGCACCGCGCGCAGATCGCGCCCGACCCGCTTGCGCACGGGCCTGGGCAGCTTCGGCTCGGGCCCGGTGAAGCCCACCAGCTTCATCAGCAACCCCACCAGGCCCTTCCCATGCGGCGCGTTGGTGAGGAGATCGGCGACGACCAACGTCTTCCCGGTGACCAACACCACCTCGTGCGTGCTGAAGCCGTCCACCCGGAACCAGCGCAGCGAGGGATCAGCGGGCAGCGCGGTGATGGGTTGGCAGGCCAGGCGGGAGGCGAGCAACGGGACGGCGAGCTCGGGGCAATACGCGGTGAGGCCCAGCCGGTGCGCGAACGCCGCCGCGTCGAGCGCGTGCAAGTGGTTGGGGACGATCAACACCGCAGGCTTGCCGAGCGCGCGCACCTGCTCGAGGGTGGGGTCGGCGATCGGCACCGCGTTGTAGAAGAGCAACGTTCCGTCGGCGCGCTTCACCACCGTCATGCGCCGGGTGGCGCCGGGCAACCCGGGAACGTCGTCGTCGATGGTCCACAGGTTCTCGTCGCGCTGGGTCAGGGGTCCTGGCTTGTTCACCGTCCATGGTCGCGAGGTCGCCATCCTTTCGTCCCTAGCAAGTTCGGGTGGGAGGAGCAGTGAATCGGATGCGCGTGGCCTATGCTCCGGTCGACATGGCCATCACGATGTTGGAGGAGTGCCGGGACTACCGGCTGGGGAGCGTGGGCTCGGTGCTGGTGGTCGTCTGGTTCAGCGAGCTGACGAGCGCCGCGTTGGATGCGATCCAGAAGCACGAGGAGCCGCTGGC
>VFKJ01000466.1 GCA_009885595.1 Myxococcales bacterium
ATGGCGCCGGAGCAGCTCGACGGAAAGACCGCCGACGAGCGCAGCGATCAGTTCTCCTTCTGTGTCTCGCTGGTGGAAGCGCTCGGAGGCCAGCGGCCGTTCAAGGGCGACACCTGGTCGGAGCTGACGGTGAGCCTGGGGGAGAAGCCGCGCTTCGCCAGCGGAGTGCCCTCGTCGCTGCGCGCGGTGCTCAAGAAGGGGCTCGAGCGGGAGCCTGCCCGTCGCTACGCCTCGATGACCGCGTTGCTCAACGCGCTCGAGCGGGCGCAGCGGATGGGGTGGCCGGCGGTCGCGGGCACCGGGCTCGCCGCGGTGATGGCCCTGGGCCTGATCTCCGCGGCCCGCATGCAGCCCGCCCCCGCGCCCACCCAGGCGGCCGCCCCCGCGGAAGCCCTGGTGCCGGTGGTGATCGCCGCGGTGGACATGGTGGAGGGCACCGTCGTCACCTTCGATCAGGTGCAGCAGCGGAGCATGCCTGCGCACTTCGTCACCGACTCCGTGGTTCAGCCCAGCTCTGCCTCGTACGTGATCGGGCAGCGCCTCAACGTGCCGGTCAAGGCGGGGGATCCCCTGCTGTGGACCCACTTCGAGACGATGCCCACTCACACGATCAAGGTGCTGGTGGCGAAGGGCGAGCTGCCCCAGGGCACCGTGCTCACCGCTGACCTGCTCGAGGAGAAGGCGGTGCCCGAGGAGATGGGCACCAACTCAGTGATCAAGCCGGCCGCGCTGGCCAGCGTGCTGGGCACCCGCCTCAGAAGCTGGCTGAAGAAGGGCGACCTGCTGCTGTGGGCTCAACTCGACTTGAGGCGGCTGGGCGCGCCCGGCTCGTTGACCAGGCACGAGGTGATGGAGGTGGTGGGGTCTCACCGCCAGGAGTTGAAGCAGTGCCAGTCGCTGGGCCAGGGAGAAGGACGGCTCAATCTGGGGTGGAAGGTGAGCGCCGCGGGCGAGCCTTACGATCTCGCGCCCATCGGCGAGGCGCGTGTGGATGACCCCCGGACGAAGTGCGTCCTGGAGGCCGTTGCCGGCTGGAAGTTCCCCGCCCACCCGGAGCCGACGCTCGACATCGACTTTCCCATCGTCTTCCGACACTGACCTGTCAGTGCAGGCCGGGCGCCTCGCGGCCGGTGCGCGCCACGTACTCGGTGTACCCGCCGCCGTAGCTGTGCACGCCCTCAGGCGTGAGCTCGAGCACCCGGTTCGAGAGCTCCGAGAGGAAGTGCCGATCGTGCGAGACGAAGATCATCGACCCCTCGAAGTTGCGCAGCGAGTCGATGAGCATCTCCTTGGTGGTGAGATCGAGGTGGTTGGTGGGCTCGTCCAGCACCAGCAGGTTGGGCGGATCGAACAGCATCAGCGCCATCACCAGCCGG
>VFKJ01000317.1 GCA_009885595.1 Myxococcales bacterium
CGTGCTGGCGGCGACCCACCGCTCGAGGACCTGACTCCGCTCGGGCTGAACGGATTCGGCCGGTTCCGTTCACGCCGAGCGGAGTCGAGGCGCCTCTTTCACCAGCCTCCTGCGCAGGGAGAGGGGGCATCAGCGCGGCCGGTCTTTGAGCTCGAGCGGACCCCAGTCGGTGACGAGCGGAGCGGCCTCCGCGCCGGTGACCTCCGGCATCGCCAGCGGTCCGGGGCGCGGCCCCACCGAGGGCCAGGCCGAGGCGTTGCGCCGGCCGTCGGGGGTGCGCCGCGCCTCGTAGGGCCGCAGATCGTGGGCGGCGATCGCCTTCTTCCACGCCGCGAACGCCCCGCCCGCCTTCCAGGCATCGTACGCGGCGAGCCCAGCCTCCGCCCCGCACTGCGCGAGCACGTACTCCACCCACGCCCAGCGGGGGCTGACGGGCCGCAGCTCGCCCCGGCCCTTGAGACCGCGGCGCAGGCGCTCGAGCCGCTTCTCCACCACGTCGATGCCGGCGAAGGGCGCGCCGTCGAGCGGGGTGTTGCGCTTGGCCACGAAGGGCGCCACCCCCAGGGCCACCGGGAGAATCCGCGAGAGCTGCAGGGTGAAGCGCACCAGCTCGTCGATGTCTTCGTCGGTCTCCGTGGGCAGGCCCACCACGTTGTAGACCTTGAGTCGCTTGAAGCCGGCCGCCTTGGCCAGCTCCGCCGCGCGGACGATCTGCGCCTCGCTGTGCTTGCGATCGACCAGATCTCTCAAGCGCTGGCTGGGCCCATCAGAGGCCACCGTCAGCACCTGCGCGCCGCAGGCCTTGAGCGCGTCCACCAGCCGCGGCGTGAGGCGGTCGGCGCGCAGCGACGAGATGCCGACCTCTTTCCCCTCGCGCCCCAGCGTCTCCAGCAGCTCGACGATCTGCGGGTGATCGGTCACCGCCGCCCCCACCAGCCCCACCCGCTTCACCCCTTCAGGAATGAGGCGAAGCACCCGCTCCGGGGGCACCGTGCGCATGCCGCCGTTGGTGGTGCGGCGCATCACGCAGTAGTGGCAGCCGCGCGAGCAGCCGCGCTCGGGCTCGATCAGGAACATCCCGCGCAGCTCGGTGTTCGGGGTGACGATCTGCGATCTCGCCGGCAGCCGCTCGTCGCTGGCCTTGCACACGAAGCCGCGCGTCGACTCGGGCGAGCGCCCCGGCACCCGGAAGCCCGGCACCGCTCCCAGGCGCTCCAGCACCGCCCGCTTCCCGCCGCCCTGAAGCACCGCGTCCAGCAGCACCGGCACCAGGTCCTCCGCCTCGCCCTGCACCACCACGTCGACGAACGGCTCGAGGGGATCGGGGTTCGAGAAGGTGAGCGGGCCGCCGACCACCACCAGCGGCATCGCCTCGCTGCGCTCCTCGCGCCGGGCGGGAAAACCCGAAGACTCCAGCAGCTCGAACAGCCCGGTGACCTCGAGCTCGTAGGCCACCGAGAAGGCGAGCAGGTCGAACTGGTCGAGCGGCCGCTGGGTCTCGATCGAGCAGGGCACCGCGCGCACCGCCCGCCAGGCGTCGACGTCGTCGGGCAGGAACACCCTTTCCGCCGTCGCCTCGGGGTGCTCGTGCACCAGCCGGTAGATGGTCTGGAACCCCAGGCTGCTCATGCCCACGTGGTAGGGGCTGGGGTAGCAGAGCGCCACGTTGAGCCGGGCCTGCTTGAACAGGGTCCCCTGCTCCTGCGCCTGCAGCGCCCGAAGGCCATCGATCAGCTGGTGTCGGGACGTAGCCAAAAAAAGAAACCCTCGCGCCCAGAGAATGGGTGCGAGGGCTCTCTACTCACGAAGGGTCGCCTGAGTCGACGACCGCTCGGGGGAGCTACTTGATGGTGGTGACGTCCACCGTGGGCACGCAGACCTCGAGCACCAGGTCGCACTTGGGCTTGAAGTCCGGGTTGATGCCCGAGCCGAACACCCGGCCCGCGTCGAGGTCGGGGCTGGGGTTGCAGTCCGCGTCGGTCTCGCAGCCGATCTCCGGCCAGAAGCCGACGGCCTTGTACTCCGCCACGCACGAGCCCTCGGTGTACTTGATGTTCGCCGTGAACGCCGTGCCGGGCACCTTGGTCGAGGTCATCACGTTGAAGTCCGTGAACTCCGCCTTGTAGGTGACGGCCGGGAACACCTCGGCGCCGCCGTCCACCAGGTCGATCACTTCTTCCGGGAAGTTCTGCACCGGGGCCACCACGTTGGTGATCGAGCAGACGTTGGCGGTGGGGAACTGCGGCATCTGGCCGATGCCGGTGAGGTTCTTCCCGTCTGGATCGGTGGGGTCGGAGCGCTCGAGGGTGAACTCGTCTTCCACCACCACGCACTCGTTGGCCGGGTCGATGTCGAAAGGAGCGCCGCCGTCAGTGGGCGTGGCGGTGGTGCCCACCACCGGGGTGCCGTCGTACGTCTCAACGGGGCTGACCACGCACATGTTCGCGGGATCACCCTCGCCCAGGCAGTCGTCCTCGTTGACGCAGTTGTTGGCAGGGTCGA
>VFKJ01000257.1 GCA_009885595.1 Myxococcales bacterium
AGCCCAACGGCGCCACCACCGTCGAGAATCGCGTGCTGGTGGGGACCTTGAACGTCCCCTGAGCTGGCACGGCCTTCGCTACCCGCCGCCGCCGAAGGGACTTTGGGCTGTTCACGTCTGTGGTGTTGAAGCATGGCCCTCGTCTCCGCTCGGGCTGAACGGGTTCGGCCGGTTCCGTTCACGCCGAGCGTCGTCGAGGCGGGCGCGTCACTTCGGCAGGGTCAGGAAGCGCGTCCCCTGCGCCGTCCTCACGCGCACCAGGTGGGACTTCGCCCCCTCGAGCGCGCGCGCCGCTTCTTCGCCCTCGGCCACCGCCTGCTTGTCGATCTCCACGATCACATCGCCCTGCGAGAGGCCCCCCTTCGCCGCGGGGCTGCCAGGCGCCACGTCGGTCACCACCACGCCCTTCGTCTTCGGGTCGAGCTCGAGCGCGCCCGCGAGGTCTGCGGTGAGCGTCTGCAGCCACAGCCCGTAGCGCTCGACCAGCTGCGGCGTGCTCGCTTCCGCCTGCTCTTCTTCGCCGACCGGCAGCTCATCGAGCGTCACCTCGATCGTCTTCGGCTTGCCGCCGCGCACCACGTGCACCGCCACCCTGGCGCCGATCGCCCGCGAGCTGACGTAGTCGACCAGGTCGGCCCCGCCCTCGACCTTCTGCTCGTCCAGCTGGGTGATGATGTCGCCCGCCTTGAGGCCCGCCTTCTCCGCGGGGCTGCTGGCGCCGACGTCGCTGGCGAACGCGCCCTTGTCCGGCGTGCCCTTGGCCAGCTGCGCACGCTTGTCGGGCGCGAGCGCGTCGAGGTCGGCCACCACCACCCCCAGGTAAGGCCACGCCACCCGCCCGTCCTTGATCAGCTTGTCCGCCACCGCGCGCACTTCGTTGATGGGAATGGCGAAGCCGTAGCTGCCGCCCGGGCCTGCGCTGATCAGCGTGTTGATTCCGATGACCTCTCCGTCGAGGTTGACCAGCGGCCCCCCGGAGTTGCCGGGGTTGATCTTCGCGTCGGTCTGCAGGTAGCGGCGCACCCGATCGCCCGACATCTGAATGCGCCCGCCCACCCGCCCCTTGCCGCTCAAGATGCCCGCGGTCACCGTCTGCTCCATGCCCAGGGGGCTGCCGGCGGCCAGCACCCACTCGCCCACCTCGGCGCGATCGGAGTCGCCCAGCCGCGCGGCCACCAGGTCTGCCGGCGGGTTCTCGATGCGCAGCACCGCCACGTCGGTGCGGAGATCCTTCCCCACCACCTTCGCCGTGACCTCCTTCCCGCTCGCCAGGGTGACGGTCAGCTTGCGCATGTTCGCCACCACGTGCCGGTTGGTGACGATGTAGCCGGCGGGGTCGAAGATGACGCCCGAGCCGGTGCCCCGCACCGGCTGGTTGCGCTGCTCGGGGTCCTGAAAGAAGCGGTCGAAGAAGTCGGGCAGCTCGGGGTGGACGCGCTGGCGGCGCTGCATGGGCAGCGGGCCCTGCTCCACGTCGATGCGCACCACGCTGGGCCGCAGCGCCTTCGCGGTGTCGGCGAACGCTCGCGACAGCGCGCGCGCCTCGGCGGGTTGGGTCAGCCTGGGCGTGACCGGCGCCGACTCCCCGGGCGCCGCGGCGATGCTCGGCAGGGCCAACAGCAGCGCCAGCGAGACCGCCATCAGGCCGTCTCTGACGGCGCTGGCGCGCGCCTTCATGGCCGCGCTCCGATGCCTTCCCGCGCCCGGCCCCGCACCAGCCGCACCGTGCTCGCCTGCGGCCCCTCGTCACCCGGCTCTTCGGCGAACGCGACGCGCGCGCCGAGGTCGAGCCGCTTCCACCCGTCGTGGAGCACCGCGTTGCGGTGGAAATAGATCTCCCGGCCGTCGCCCGCGCGGAGGAAGCCGAACTCGGGAAAGAGCCGGCTGACCACCGCCGTCTCCTGGTGCGCGTGGTGCTTGGTGTGCCCGCGCATCACCCGCACGTATTCGCGCAGCTGCCGCCGCAACATGTCGAAGGCCTCGTTGAGCGCCGCGTACGCGTCTTCGAAGCTCTCGTGCCCGGGGGGATCGCGATCGACCACCAGCACTCTCCCGGGCACGAACAGCTCGATGCGCGTCAGATAGTGATCGCCGTGGCGCTTGCGGCGGTGGGGGCGCTCCAGTGAGACCCGGCAGGCCGTGATGCGGTCCCAGACGCGCTCGAGGTCAGCCACCTCCTCGTCGATACGGGCGCTGAGCGCCGGGCTCGCCGAAAAGCCCCGGAAGACCACGTGCGGTTGAGTCTTCATCGAGGCCAGCGCTGCAAACCCCCTGCCTTCTCCTGCGGGCCCAGGCCGTTCGGCGCGTGTTCAGAGGTGGGCCTCCGGGCGTACCTCCCGTCCTGCCGCGCTCACTTGACGCAAGCCCGCGGCGCCTGCGCGTCAAAAGGAAACGGAGTGAAGACCGAGAACACCATCCACACCCCTGCCATCCCCTTCATCAACCTCAAGCCTACGCCAGTCCCTCTGGAGAGCCCGCTCAGGGGAGAGCAGGACATCGCGCAGCACCGCCGCCTCTACTGCGGCCACTACAGCCGCTGCCTCGATCAATCGGTGCGGGAAGGCTGGGCGGGGTTCACCTGCCTGCACTGCCCGTTGCGCGACTACGCCAGCGCGGGCCCCGGCAGCGAACCCTTTGCACGGCAGCGCCGCGACGTGACCGCAGACTGACGGTCCCTCTCGCGGCATCGGGCTTGCTGGACCTCCACTGAAACCCGGAAGGAGTGACTCATGGCCGCCACCGCTGGCGTATCGCCGTCCCACCGGAGGAACTCTTCGGGCCTGCTCTTCGCCCTGGTGATCATCGGCGGCGGTGCGCTGCTGGTGATCGGCTGGGCGGTGAGCTCGTACAACCGCATCGTCTCTGCCGATCAGGAGGTGCGCGCGCGCTGGGCGCAGGTGGAGAACGCCTACCAGCGGCGCGCCGACCTGGTGCCCAACCTGGTGGAGACGGTGAAGGGCGCCGCCAACTTCGAGCAGAAGACCTTCACCGACGTCACCGAGGCGCGGGCGCGGGTCGGGCAGCTCTCAGCGGGTGAGCTCTCGGGCGCGCTGGAGAACCCCGAGACCTTCCAGCGCTTTCAGCAGGCGCAGCAGAGCCTGGGGACCTCGCTCTCGCGGCTGCTGGCGGTGAGCGAGCGCTACCCGGACCTCAAGGCGACCGCGAACTTCCGCGAGCTGCAGGCCCAGCTCGAGGGCACGGAGAACCGCATCGCGGTGGAGCGCATGCGCTTCAACGAATCAGCGCGTGACTTCAACACCCTGCTCAACCGCTTCCCCACCATGTTCATCGCGCGCGCCTTCGCCGATCGCTTCCAGGCGCGGCCGTACTTCGAGGCCACGCCCGACGCGCAGAAGGCGCCCGCGGTGCGCTTCTAAAGAGGAGAGGGCCCCAAAGGTGCTTCCGCTCGCGTTGATCTGCCTGCTGGCCGCCGCGCCCGCCACGCCACCCGCGCCTTCCCGCTGGGTGACCGACCAGGCCCGCGTCCTTTCCCCCCGCGTGGAAGAGGCGCTCGATCGCAGGCTCGAGGGCTACCAGCAGGCCACCGGTCACCAGGTGCTGGTGTTCATCGGTCAGACCACCGGCGGCGAGCCCATCGAGCTGTTCGCCGAGCGCGCCTTTCGCGAGTGGAAGGTCGGGCGCGCGGGCCTCGACGACGGGGCCGTGCTCTTCGTGTTCGCCGACGATCGCGCGCTGCGCCTCGAGGTCGGCTACGGCCTCGAGGCGGTGCTCCCCGACGCCCTGGCCTCGCGCATCATCGAGGAGCGCATCACCCCGCTCCTCAAGACAGGTGATGCCGACGGCGCCCTCTCCGCGGGAGTGGATGCGCTCATCACCACCATCGGCGGCGCCCCGCTGGGCCCGGCGTCCGTCGCGCCCAGGCTCAGCACGCCCCAGTGGATCGCCGTCGGGGCAGGGGTGGTGGGCTTCCTCTTGTTGTTGATCATCCGGCCCGATCTGGCGCTGCGGCTGCTGACCTTGATGTTGCTCTTCGGGCGAGGGCGCGGCCGCGGCGGAGTTTCCGGCGGCGGGGGCCGCTCGGGTGGAGGCGGCGCCTCAGGACGCTGGTGATGCGCGCATGAATCGGCGTCACCGCAAACCCTTCGCGGGGCGGCGGTGGTGTTACCGAGTGGGGACAGGTGGGCCTCGATTTTGCTGAGCGGGCGGTCGGCTCCGTCGAGTCGTCGTCCCAACTCCATTCGAGGATTTCCATGGCGAATCTGAGCATTCGAAACGATCCGAGCGCGATCATTCCCGACATTGGTTATGGCTTCGACCCGTTCCAGGCGATGCGCGAGATGATGCGCTGGGACCCGTTCTCCGAGCTCTACCGGGGCATCCAGGGCGAGCGCGGCGGCCTCACCTTCAACCCGATGTTCGACGTGCGCGAGACGAGCGACGCGTTCATCCTCCAGGCCGACGTGCCGGGCGTGATGGACAAGGACCTCGACATCTCGCTCAGCAACAAC
>VFKJ01000765.1 GCA_009885595.1 Myxococcales bacterium
GCCGCCCGCGCCCTCGCCCGAGCCGCCCCGCGCCGCGAAGGCCCCCGCGCGCCCCGCGAAGGAAGCGCCTCGCGCCAAGGCCCCCCCGGCGCCCGCGAAGAAGCCCAAAGAAGCGCCGCGCCGCGAGCTGCCCAGGCCGCCGGTGGCCGACGAGCCCGAGGCCAGGAACTCGAAGCCCGAGGCGCCCTGGGCGCACATCAAGGACAAGTCGTTCGCGCAGATCGTCGCCGACGCCTATCGCACCCGCTTCGGCGGCGCGGTGCGGCTGCGCCGCGGCAACGTGAAGAAGATCGTCTATTTCCGCGAGGGCACGCCCGAGCTGGTGAAGTCGAACCTGCTGGTGGAGTGCCTGGGCCGGGTGCTGGTGAAGGAAAAGATGATCAGCGAGGCCGAGTGCGAGGAGTCCCTCAAGCGCATGAAGGCCAGCAAGCGCATGCAGGGCACCGTGCTGATCGAGATGGGCTGCATCAGCCCGCACAACCTGCAGCACTCGCTGGTGCTGCAGCTGCAGCACAAGGTGTGGGACGCCTTCAGCTGGGACGACGGCGAGTACCAGTTCATCCCCGACGCGCCGCTGCCCGCAGAGCCCCTGTCGATCGGCATGACCTGCGCGCAGCTCATTCACGAAGGCGTCAAGCGCACCTACGACGAGAAGCGCCTGTTCAAGGCGTTCTCCGGGCTCGACCTGCAGTACGTGCACCCCGCTGACGATCCGCTCTACGCCATGCAGGACGTGGGGCTGGGGCCCGAGGAGCAGGAGCTGCTCAAGCTGGCCGACGGGCACAAGACGCTCACCACCCTGCGCGCGCTGCGGCTGCTGCCGCCCTTCGAGACCGATCGGTTCTTCTTCGCGATGAAGTGCGCGCAGATGGTGTCGTTCAAGACCAACCACGCGCACGGCAAGCCCAAGGTGTCGTTCGCGGAGATCGCCGCCAGCGCGAAGCCCGAGCCCAGGTCGCTGCCGCCTCCGCTGCCCTCGATGCCGCCGCCGCTGCCCCCGCCGCTGCCGGCGAACAAGAAGCCGCTCTCGCACCCCAGCGCTCCGATACTCGACCTCCCCTGGAACGACGCCAGGCTGGCGCAGCCGATGGCGCGCCTGGACGTGCCGCCGCCTCCGCCTTCCGAGCCGCCGGCGCGCCCAAAGCCCCAGGTGGTGGCGAAGTCAGCCGGCTCGCTGCTGCCCGAGCTTTCCGAGGTGGTGAGCCTGCCGCGGCTGTCCGGCCAGGAAGGCGCGCAGCGCGAGAAGCTGGCGCAGAAGTTCACCGCGATGCGAAGGCTCGACTACTTCGAGCTGCTGGGGGTGAAGTGGAGCGCGAGCCGCGAGGACGTCAAGCGGGCCTACTTCGCGCTGGCCAAGGAATACCACCCCGACAAGCACTTCTCGTCGGCCAGCGCCGAGACGCGCGCGCTGGCGCAGCAGATCTACGATCTGATCTCGACCGCGCACGACACCCTCACCGACGCCTCGGAGCGCAAGCGCTACATCGCGCAGCTCGAGGAGGGTGCCAAGCAGCCCGACGACGCCGACGTGGGGAAGATCCTCGCGGCCGAGGGCAAGTTCCAGCGGGGCGAGGAGCTGATGCGGCAGCGCCAGTACGGCGACGCCGCCCGGCTCTTCCGCGAAGCGATCACGCTGTACCCCGACGAGGGCGAGTTCCACGCCTGGGAAGGCTGGGCGCTGTTCCAGGCCGACCCCACCCACGCGGACGACGCGGTGCGCGCCATCGAGCAGGCGGTGAACCTGAACCCGAAGATGGACAAGGGGTACCTGTTCCTGGGCTACATCCACAAGGCCACGGGGCGGCCTGATCGCGCAGAGCGCCAGTTCGAGAAGGCGATCCAATGCAACCCTGACTGCACCGAGGCGCTGCGGGAGCTGCGGCTGCTCGGCAAGCAGCGGCGCTGACGGGCTGACGCCAGGTGCAGCTCCGCGAGCGCTTCGAGATCACGAGACCGCTGGAAGAGATGGAGCTGGCGCTCGTGCGCGCGGCCATCAGAAACCCCGGCCTGGTCGACGCGCATGAAGAGGCGATCGTGCGCACGGCGCTCTCGCTGGCGCGCCTCTACAAGGTGAACCACCAGGGCCGGGACGTGGGGGTGGGCGCCTCGCTCACGCCGTTCCGCGAAGACGTGGCGCGGCGGCTGGGGCCGGTGCTGCTGCAGCCAGCGGGCAAGCTCACCCGCGCGCAGCTGCTGCCGCACCTGAGAGATCTGAAGGAGCGCACCACCAACACCCGCGATCAGCTGGTGCGGCGCTTCGCCCAGCGGCTGCCCTTCGAGGCGATCGATCGCGAGCTGCGGGAGAAGGCGCTGGTGCTGGTGATGGGCGGCGGCGGCGGCACCGCCTACGTGTACTTAGGCGCGATGTCCCTGCTCGACGAGTACGGGCTGCAGCCGAAGTTGCTGGTGGGCACCTCGATGGGCAGCATCCTCGCGCTGTTCCGCAGCCGGATGCCGCGCTTCGAGCAGGACGAGGTGGTGGGCATCGTGCGCTCGCTGTCCTGGCGAAAGCTGTTCCGCACCCTCTCCACCGAGAACCGCTACGGCGTCCCGGCGGCGCTGCGGCTGTTCCTGCGCAGCGGCATCGGCCGCTACTTCGGGGTCGACAGCCGCGGGAGCACGGGGCCGCGCCTCGACGAGCTGCCGGTGAAGACGATCATCTCGGTCAGCGGCATCCGCAAGGGCAAGCTGCCGCACCCGCTCGAGTTCTACGAGAAGCTGATCTCCACCTCGCCGCGCTACCTGCTCAACCCGATGATCCTCCCGCGGTGGTTCGCGGCGATCGCCGAGTTCACCGCGCGGCCCGACATTCTCACCCGCGTCCACCTGGGCGCCGACGAGGGCACGGGCGCCTTCGACGCGCTCGACGCGGCGGGGTTCTCCAGCGCGTTGCCCGGGGTCATCCACTACGACGTGTTCCGCGACGATCCCCGCATGCACGCGCTGCTCACCCAGTACATGGGCGATCTGGGCATCGCGCGCTTCATCGACGGCGGGCTGGTGGACAACCTGCCCGCGCGGGCGGCGTGGCGGGCGGTGCACAAGGGTGAGGTGGGCACGCGCAACGCGTTCATCCTCGCGCTCAACGGCTTCTCGATGAAGCTGTCCACGCCGCTGTGGCTGATGCTGGAGCGGATCGCCGAGGTCAACGTCTCGCGCAACCGCCCCTGGGCGCACCTGGTGCACGACTTCCCCAGGACGTTGAGCCCGCTGGTGATCGTGCCGACGGTGGAGCAACTGCTCGAGGCGGTGCAGCTGGGCCGCACCGCGCTCGCGTGGGACATGCAGGTGATCGCGCGGGTGATGGCGCCCTTGCCGCGGCTGGCGCCTCCGCCGACCTGAGCCGTTGCGCTGCCCGCGCACATGGTGTCAAAGCCAGACGACCATGAGCTCGACCTCGAACGCCGTGCTGAAAGCCGACCACGTGTGGATGGACGGCAAGCTGATTCCCTGGGAGTCGGCGACGGTGCACGTGATGACGCACGCGCTGCACTACGGCCTGGGCGTGTTCGAGGGCATTCGGGCGTACCGGGCGAAGAACGGGAAGCTGGCGATCTTCCGCCTGCGTGAGCACATTCGCCGGTTCCTCGACTCGGCGCACATCATTCTCCTCAAGATGCCGTACACCGAGGACCAGCTGGTGGACGCCTGCATGGAGGTGCTGCGCGTGCAGGACGCGAAGTTCCCCAACGGGGCGTACCTGCGGCCGGTGGCCTTCATGGGCGACGGCGCGATGGGCCTGGGCGCGCAGAACGACACCCGGGTGGCGATCACCGCGTGGGAATGGGGCAGCTACCTCGGCGACAAGGGGGTGAAGGAAGGCATTCGCGCGAAGGTCTCGAGCTTCACCCGCATGCACGTGAACGTGAACATGGTGCGCGGGAAGATCTCGGGCCAGTACGTGAACTCGATCCTCGCCAAGCGCGAGGCGGTGATGGCCGGGTATGACGAGGCCATCCTCTTGGACATCTCGGGCTTCGTGGCCGAGGCCTCGGGCGAGAACATCTTCTGCGTGGGGCGGCACGGGGTGGTGCGCACGCCGTCGCTGAGCTCTCCCATTCTGCGGGGCATCACGCGCGACACGGTGATCCAGATGCTCCAGGACGCGGGCCGGCAGGTGGAAGAGGTCTCCTTCACCCGCGACGCGCTCTACATCGCCGGCGAGGTGTTCTTCAGCGGCACCGCGGCGGAGGTCACGCCGGTGCGCGAGGTGGACAACCGGCAGGTCGGCGACGGCAAGCCCGGAGAGATCACCCGCTCGATCCAGGAGCTGTATTACCGCGTGGTGCGCGGCCACGAGCCCCACTACGAGCACTGGCTCACCTACGTCTGACTTCTTTCTCGTGGGGCCGTCGTGCCACGAAAGCTCAGGCCTGAATGGGCGCGGGCTCGCGGGTAGCGGAGC
>VFKJ01001147.1 GCA_009885595.1 Myxococcales bacterium
GAGGCCGAGCGTCGGCTGGCGCGAATGAAGAAGACCGGAAAGGGTATCCCTGCCGAAGAGGTCTTCGAATTTCTGAGCGCACGCGCCCGCGGCGAGAAGGTCAAGCGGCCGAGAGCCCGCAAGATCTCGTGATCGTCTTCGACGAGGGCGCACTCGACGACCTCGAGCAAATCTTCGACTTCACTCAGGAGTTCGATCTCGAGTGGGCTGTCAGCCAGCTCGCGAGGGTCCGCAGAGCCGTTCAGGTTCTCGATGAGCACCCCTTCGTTGGCAGACGGGTGAGCGGCGAACTTCGCGAACTCGTGATCTCCTCAGGAAAGACCGGCTTCGTCGCGCTCTATCAATACGAGGAACTCGACGACCTGGTGCGAATCCTGGCTGTCCGGCACCAACGCGAAGCTGGTTATCGAGATCGCTAGGTTCCGTTGGCTGCGGCCGGGGCTCAACCCAGCGAGCGACGAACCTCAGCGCGGCGAGCGCTACTCCAGCCCAAGCTAGCCCGAAGCGTTACCGCGGGCGCTGAGTCAGCGGCGCAGCCAGTAGAGCAGCAGGGCGATGGCGCCGATGATCGGCGGCCCCACCCAGAACAAGAACCACAGCCGTGCCACGTTGGTCACCCAGCGAGGCCGTTCGCGCGGAACGTCGTGCCGCATCACGCACTCTTCACACAGCGGCGGACTTCCCAGGGAGCCGCACTGCGCGCACAGAAACGTGCCGCAGCGATCGCACACCGCCACCGCCGGCTTTTCGTGCACTGGGCAGACCGAGCCCTCGACGATCTCGCCGCTGGCTTGCGTGCCCTCGAGTTGGAGGCGCGACTCGGTGAGGAACTCCTCGGCGTCGGCGTACTCACCCTCGGGCACCGCCACCTCGCTCTCCACCTCCAGCAGCATCGGCATCAGGCTGCTGTGCTGCGCCGCGCCCGTCAGCGCCGGGTGGAAGCCCGCGCCTTCGAGGCGGGCGCGGATCAGCTCGGCCTCGGCGCGCACCGGGCTCTTGAAGACCGTCCTCAGCACCGACACTCGACCTCGCTGCTGCCGCTGGGGATACGCACGCAGCGAAGCGAGCAGGGGCTGATCTCGGTGAAGAGGTACTGTCGGGTGGTGCTGCAGCGAACCCGCGGCAACCACGTCGGTCCGCTCACGCAGAAGTCGATGCCGGGCCACGACTGGTGCAGCTCGAGGCCCCCGTCCGTTCGTCGCCAATCGCTGAAGGTGCCAAGACAGCTGTTTTCCGTCCCCACCGAGGTGGTGGCCTCGGAAGGAACCTGTCGCTCGACCCCGCCCAGCACGCCACCCTCGCGGGGGGGCCCGAACTGGGCCTCGGTGCCCATGGTGAACACCAGGCCGCCGTCTTCCCGCTGACCGAAGAACTGAAGGCCGGCGTCGCCGGTGAACCGCGCCGGCAGGCAGTTGCTGCTGCCGCTCACCTCGACTCGCACCAGCACGCCCGGGAGATCTTCTTCGACGGCGTCGCAGCTGGCGAGCGTGAGGAGGAGGACCAGCTTCAGTCTCATGGCGCGCCCAGCTGAGAAAAAGAAAGGGGGAATCGGCTTTCACCGATTCCCCCTGTGCCCAGGAGAGGACTCGAACCTCCACACTGTTGCCAGTACTAGACCCTGAATCTAGCGCGTCTACCAATTCCGCCACCTGGGCGAAGGCCGTGGCTCAATACAGTTGGCCGGACGGTGGTGTCAACGAAGAGCTGACGCCTCAGGCGAACTTCTTGGGCGGCCACTTCCCCTCGGCCTCCAGCGCCCGCCGGACGTTGGGGTTCTCGTCCATGAAGGCCTTGAGCGACTCCTCGGTGATCCACACCTCGAGGTCATCGCTGCCGACCTTCGCCTGGCAGGCCAGGCGCGACTGCGGCTTCACGTCATAGGCGAGGTCCAGGCGGTCGAGCTCCATGTCGTCCTGCTCGGAGAGGCTCTCCAGCCCCTTGCGCACCCAGACGTGGCAGGTGCTGCAGGCGCAGACCCCACCGCACGAATGGCCGACCTGGCCGCCCACCTTCTCGGCGGCGTCGAGCAGCGAGGTGCCCTCGGGGACCTCCGCGACGACCTCCTGGAGCGCGCTGCGGAAGGTCACCCGCGGCATCAGAAGTCCTCCATCCGATGACCGACCGCGGCCTTTCCGATCGCGCGATCCATGATCCGCCCCACGAACGGCCGCGCCAGCTCATCGACCTGGGTGATCGCCGCCTTGAGCACCTCGTGGTTGGTCTCCTTCCGCGCGAGCTCGGTCAGGTGCGCGAGCTGCTGCTCGAAGGCCTTGCGTTCGTCGGCCGAAAGCAGGTCGCCGTTCTCCTTGAGCTGCTTGGCGCCGTCGAGGAGCAGCCGCTCTGCCTCGACCCGCTGCTCGGCGAGCATGCGTCGCTGCATGTCGTCTTCGGCGTGATCGATCGAGTCGAGCAGCATCTGCTCGATCTCTTCGTCGGTCAGGCCGTGCGAGGGCTTCACGGTGATCTTCTGTTCGATCCCGGTCGTCTCTTCTTTCGCCGCCACCGAGAGGATGCCGTCAGCGTCGACCTTGAAGATCACCTGCACCCGGCCCATGCCCGCGGCCATCGGAGGAATGCCGCTCAACCGGAACCGCGCCAGCGAGCGATTGTCCGCCACCAGCTCGCGCTCGCCCTGCACCACGTGGATGTCCATGCCGGTCTGGCCGTCCTGGAACGTGGTGAACACCTGCGCCTGCGCGATGGGGATGGCCGAGTTCCGCGGGATCAACTTCTCCGCGACGCCGCCCATCGTCTCCAGCCCCAGGGAGAGCGGGATGACGTCGAGCAGCAGCACCTCGTCCTGCCGGTCTGCGTTGGTGAGCAGGTCAGCCTGGATCGCCGCGCCCAGCGCCACCACCTGGTCGGGATCGATGTCCGCGAGCGCGGGCTTGCCGAACTGCTCGGCCACATAGGCGCGCACCGCGGGAACCCGCGTCGAACCACCGACGAGCACGACGCCCTTCACCTGGTCGACCGTCAGCCCGGCGTCCTTGATGGCCCGGCGCACCGAAGTGCCCGTCTTGTTGAGCAGCGGCTGGATCCACGAATTGAAGTCAGCGCGGCTGACGGGGAAGGGGGCGCCCTCGAACTCGAGGGTGGTGCTCTCCGCGTCGGTGAGCCGTTCCTTGGCGTCGCGGGCGAGCTGCAGCAACGTGGCGATCTGCCCATTCGAGGGCGCCGTGAGACCGCGCGCCTCGAGCACCCTCTGAACGATCGCGCGATCGAAGTCGTCGCCACCGAGCGCCGAGTCGCCGCCCACCGACTTCACCTGGAACACGCCGTCGACCAGCTCGAGGATCGAGATGTCGAAGGTGCCGCCGCCGAGGTCGTACACGGCGATCTTCTAGTCGTGCTTCTTGTCGAGACCATAGGCGAGCGCC
>VFKJ01000112.1 GCA_009885595.1 Myxococcales bacterium
ACGTGATGCTCAACTCGAACGGGGTGATCGTGCCGGGCACCTCCACCACCACCACCTGCGCCTCGGGGTGCCTGGGCAACGCTACCTTCCCCTCCACGGGCACCCCCAACCCGGCCATCGCCGGCTTCTGGGACGACCTCGATCTGCGCACCTCGGGCTCGGTGCGCACGCTGCAGCAGCCCGGGCAGTTCACGGTCGAGTACGTGGCGGTGCCCCGCTACTCCTCCACCGGCGCGGCCGTCACCTTTCAGATCAAGCTGTCCGCCGCCGGCTCGCTCACCTTCCACTACGGCACCATCACCAGCGCCACCGCCACCACCTGGAGCGCGTCTGCGGGCTTCGAGGACAACGCCGGCACGCTCGGCGCGAACCTCTTCGGCTGCACCACGGCGTGCACCACCACCGACTTCATCCCCAACGCGATGTTCACCATCGGCGAGCCCAACGCCGCCGACCTCGCGGTGAGCACGGTCACCATCGCCAACTTCGTCACCGAGACCGACGGCAACTTGAGCTTCACGGTGAACTCCACCCTGCGGAACTTCGGGCGCACGCCTGCGCCGAACTTCCTCTGGCGCGCGTACATCTCGCGAGATCAACAGCTCGACCTCACCGCCACCGACGGCGGGGCTGACATGCAGGTGGCGGAGGGTGGCCCTGAGTCGCTCGAGGCGGTCGACGGCGGCTTCACCGCTGACGGCGGGCTGTCCCTCGTGGAGGTCACCGCGAGCGCGATCACCACCTCTCCGCCGGCGACCGGCGAGTACTACGTGCTGGTGCAGGTCGACCCCACGGACACCGTGCTGGAAGCCTCGGAAACGAACAACGTCGGCTCGACCATCACCGCCTTCGTGCAGGGGATCGACCTGATGGCGACCTCCATCACCGGCCCCGCCTCGACCGGCGGCGGCAACCCCGAGACCTTCCCCATCGTCTTCTTCAACCGCGGCACCACGGCGGCGGGCACGGTGGGCTACCGCATTCTCCTCTCGGCGGACCGGGTGCTCGACGCCAGCGACTTCCCGCTCTTCAGCGGCACCACCCCCGTCAGCGGCGGCGAGACCATCACCACCACCGTGCCGGTGGTGATTCCCGCCAACGTGCCCAGCGGCCAGTTCTATTACCTGCTGCAGGTGGACCATGCGGGGCTGGTCACCGAGGCGAACGAGGCGAACAACGTGGTCGCCTCCGCCGCGCAGGTCGACGTGCGTCGGGCGGACCTGGTCAACGAGCAGGTCAGCTTCCTGGACCCGGTGACCGGCCTCGACGTGGCGGGCGCGCGCTTCGGTGACCCGGTGAGCCTCAAGGTGCGCTTCCGCAACATCGGCGGCGCCAACGCGGCCAACTTCCGGGTGGCCCTGGTGCTCTCGAACGACTCCTCGCTCTCGCTGCTCTCCGACACCTACGTGTGCGATCAGCTGCAGGCGCTGGTGGCGCCGAGCACCACCTCGACCGAGGTGACCCTCAACTGCACCCTGCCCCTCACCAACGCCGCCGGGGTGCCCTTCCGCACCGGGCCGTACTTCGTCTTCGGCGTGGTCGACTCCACCGGCGCGGTGTTCGAGCTCAACAAGGCGAACAACAGCCTGATGGTGGGCCCGCTTCGCGTCACCGAGCCCGGCGCGGATCTCGCGGTCACCGCCGTCACCGCGCCGGCGTCGGCGGGCGTGGGAGAGATCGTCCCCGTGGTGCGCACCCTGCGGAACATCGGCAACCTCGACGCGCCCCAGGTCAACTACCGCTTCTACGCCTCGGCCAACGACATCATCACCACCGACGACGTGCTGCTGCGCATCGTGGACAGCGGGGGCGTGGCGCACGACGAGGGCACGGTGACCCTGGCGCGCGGCGACGGGCAGACGCAGACCGAGCTGGTGCGGCTGCCGGGCACCATGCCGGCGGGCAACTACTACGTCGGCTGCATCATCGACCCCGGGTTCACCGTGCTGAACGAGCTCGATCGCGCCAACAACGCGCTCGCCTCGCGCCAGATGGCGGTCGCGCCTTCGTCGCTGCGGGTGGTGAACACCTCGCTGCCTGACGCGGTGGTGGGCCGCCCGTACACCTTCCGCCTCTCAGCGGTGGGAGAGCAGGGCCCCTCGACCTGGCGCATCGACCCGCTGCTGGGCGTGGCGCCCGCGTGGTTGTCGATCGGCGCCAGCGACGGCCTGCTCACCGGCACGCCCACGGGCGCGGGCGGCGCTGAGGTGGTGGGGGTCACCGTGGTGCTGGAGAACGCGGGCCGCCAGAGCGCGGTGCGCCTGGCGCTGCGCGTGCTGCCGACCACCTCGGGCCTCGAGGTCAGCACCTCGAGCCTGCCGGCGATGGTGAACAGCAGCGCCACCCAGTACCAGTTCGCGCTCGGCGCCGCGGGCGGGGTGCGGCCGTACGCGTGGCGGCTGGCGAGTGGAACGCTGCCGCAGGGCGTGGCGCTCACCCCCGACGGGGTGCTCTTCGGAGCCCCGCGCAACGCCTCGAACGGCTCGCTGGCGCTCACCCTGGAGGTGCGCGACGCGGTGGGCGGCCGGGCGCTCCGCCCGCTGGCGCTGCGGTTGATCGCGCCGGGCGCCATCACCTTCCGCACCGTCTTCATCCCCGATTCGTTGATCGGCCAGGAGTACCTGCAGGACATCGCGGTGATGAACCAGGACGGCTCGGTGCTGGCCAAGCCGCTCACCTGGCAGGTGACGGGCGCGGTGCCGCAGGGGCTCTCGGTCACGCCGCAGGCCGAGTTGATCACCGTCGCCGGGCGGCCCACGCAGGCGGGCACCTTCAGCTTCACCATCGGCGTGGAGGACGCCAACGGCCGCACCGACAGCCTGGAGTTCACCATGACGGTGCACCCGCCGCGCTACCGCGTGGTGGCGGCCTTCCCCGAGGTGCTGCGCCCGAACGACGTGGTGAACCTGCCGCTCTCGGTCTCGCCCAGCGGCAACGTCACCTACCGGGTCACCGGCGGGCTGCTGCCCCCGGGGCTCGCGCTCGATTCTGCGGGCGTCATCTCGGGCACGGTCGCTTCCGAGCAGTCCGAGGGGCTGTTCGCGTTCGTGGTCGAGGTGAAGGACCCCGCGGGCATGTCGGGGCTCACCGCGCTGGCGCTGCGGGTGGAGCGGCAAGCGCGCACGCCCGGCTGCACCAGCGTGCCGGTCGATGGCTCGTTCGCGCTGCTGGCGCTGGGCGTGCTGGCGCTGTTCCGCCGCCGGCGGTGAGCTGTCTGTCTCCCTCTCCCCCCGCGGGGGAGAGGGTCGGGGAGAGGGGTAACCCTTCCTTTTCCCGGCCCACCGCATGGCACGACCCATGGCTTCTCGCTGCACGCCGACACCGCGGTGCACGGCCATGACAGACAGGGCCTCGAGCGGCTGGCAGGCCACCGCACCATCCGGAGCCTCCACTCCACCCGCAAGCAGGCCGAGGCGCGGCTCGCGGAACTCGGCGTCGCGCTCTCCTCGCGGGTGCTGCCTCCGGCCACTGCTCCGCCGCAGTTGCTCCTCGCGCGCCGTGACGCCGGGCCTCGCTGCGTTGCCAGCTCCACACAGCCTTCACCAACCGCAGCTCGAGGCGCTTGAGAAGCTTTGGCTTCTTGACGACGTTGAAGCGCACCGAGGTTCTGCTGCAAAAGCAGGGGGTGGTGCCCGTCGTGCACCACGCGCCGCGCGCTCGACGCGGGCGTCCACCTGGAGTCGGTGCTGCCTCGCGTGGCCCATCGCCAGTGGACGTTGAGCCTCGACGACTCGCGAACACGCCGAACCCGACCTTCTACCAATAGGGCTACCTGCGCGAAGGCGACTCCCTCTGCTTCTGGGAGCGCGAGCGGGCGCAGGCGCGCAACGCGGTGCTGCAGGCGGGGCAGGCCGTGCCGGGCTGCATCCTCTAAAGCGGCTACTGCACCACGAGGTAGTAGTTGAAGCTCTGCCCCGTGTACGTGGTGGGCGTGCCGAAGGTGGTCGGCAGCGCAGAGCCGAACGTCCAGCTCCGGTACGCGACGACGTTGGTGCCCGCCGCGGTGGTGAAGCCGAACTGGGCCGTGGCGTTGTAGATGGCCATGATCCAATACGTGCCCGCGGTGAGGAACACCGGGCCGGCCGTGGGATTGAGCTCCATGTTCCCCACGAACATCGTGGTGGCTGCCGTTTGCGCCACCAGGGTGCCCGGCGCGCTCCCAGCGTTGGTGTAGAGCGCCATCTGCATCCCTTGGCCCGCCCCGCGCGAGATGACGCCGAACTGGAGGAGCGTCAGGTCGCTCGGCACGGTGATGAGCTCACCCAGGAGGTAGTTCGGCGTGGCGCCTGGTAACCGTTCACGGGCCTACGCGGCGATGGCGGGCGTCTCGAGCTGAAGGTGAGGCAGAAGGGATGGCGCAGCGCCGCTGGTGCGGTGGGCGCGAATCG
>VFKJ01000211.1 GCA_009885595.1 Myxococcales bacterium
AGCAGGAGGCTGAGCAGGATTCCGGCGGTCATGGGGAGCGCGCGCATCATCGACGAATCGCGCGCGAGCCGGAATGTAGGCCTTTGGAGCTATCTTTCTGGTCGCTTCGCCTTGGCCCAGGCCTTCGCTGCGCTTCGGTCCTGGCTGGTCCGCTGACGCGGACCGGCTCCACTCGGGCGCGGCTACTCGAAAGGAATGATCGAGACCTTGTCGCCGGGCTTCACCTTGAGGAGGTCCCTCGCGGCCTTCGGGAAGAAGACCACCTGATCCTCGTAGCGGACCTGGGTGCGCACGGCGCGGAAGCGATTGGGCCCGGAGGCGCGGCTGACGCCGACCACCACCTCTTCGGACTCGAGGTCGAACGGTTCCTTGCCGACGATGGCGGTGCGGAAGTGCCGAATGAGCGACACCTCGCCCAGGTTCGCCTCGTAGTGCGGCCCGCCGTCGAACGGATCGATGTGGTTGCTGTAGCGAAAGCCGACGCGCTCGAGCATGCGCTGCACGCCGCGGGTGTTGGGCCCCACCTCGCCGATGAGCTTCTGCGCCTTCGCCGAGAAGAGCGACGCGTAGATGTCGGAGGAGGGGAAGAGCTCCTTGATGAACTCCTTGTTCTGGCGCGAGAGCTTGTCGGCCTCGGTGTAGTCGAGGCCGGTGAACTTCTTGCCGATCGACTCCCACAAGAGCGAGCGCCCGTCCTCCATCAGCGGAGGCAGCAATTCGGCCAGCACCCGCTCGCGGAAGAGCGGGCGGTGCATGCCCATGAAGAGGAAGCGCACGTAGCTCAGCTGCTTGCCGGGCTTCTCGGTGCCGCTGCGGTAGGGCGGGTCGACCACCAGGCCGCCGATCTCCGTGGGGCCGTCGTAGTTGTAGCCAATGGACAGCACCTTGTGCCGGAAGTGCTTGTCGATGCTCGCCGAGTAGTTCTCCGCCTCGGTGACCTGGAAGTAGATGTGCGGCGCGTCCTTGGTGCCGTGCTGCGCGATGATCATCGAGGTGCCGATGATGGTCTGGTTGCGAAAGTCCTCGAGCACGAACAGATATTCGCGCTTGAACGGATCTTCGACCTTCCCCGAGAAGCTGTGGATCGACTTGTCGATCAGCGCCGAGAGCACCTTCTCGTTGTTGGGAAGGTTGACGCTGTTGAGCGTCGCGGCGAGGCGCTTGAGCCCTGCGAGGTCCCCCCTGGCCACGTCCCGGAGCAGCAGCATGCCTTACCCCTTACCTGAGGCACCCACATCAGGCTACCTGTGGCTCGCTGTTGCGGTTGCAAGTCGTTGGAATAATGGGAGATTCGGCGCTTCATGAGCAACGCCGCCGACTGGCTCCGCACGCAGCTCCCCGCGATGGAGGCCGCCCTGGCCGCGCTGGTCGAGCTCAATTCTTTCACCGCGCACCGCGAAGGAGGCCAGCAGGTGGTGCGGCTGCTGGAAGACGTGTTCGCGATGCCCGGGCTCGAGGGCGAGCGCATCGGCAGCGAGCGCTTCGCGGATCACCTGGTCTTCCGGTCGAGCGGCCAGGGCGGGGTGGCCCCGGTGGCGTTGATCGGCCACCTCGACACCGTGTTTCCGCCGGGCAGCTTCGAAGGCTACCGGGTCGACGGCGCGCTGCGGCGGGGCCCCGGGGTGCTCGACATGAAGGGCGGGCTGGTGGTGATCGCCTGGGCGCTCAAGGCGGTGGCGAGCACGGTGGGGCTGAACGCGATCGCGCCGGTGAAGCTGGTGATCGTGTCCGATGAAGAGGTCGGCTCGCCCGAAGGAGCGCCTTTGCTGCGCAGCCTGCTGCCCGGCTGTCAGCTCGCGCTCGTCTTCGAGTCGGGTCGCGCCAACGACGCCATCGTCACCCAGCGCAAGGGCACGGGCTCGGCGCGCGCGGTCGCAGTCGGAAAACCCGCGCACGCCGGCAACGCCTATTGGGAAGGCGCCAACGCCATCTGGGCGATGTCGCGCTTCGTCGATCGCGCGCAGGCGCTCTCGAACAAGGCCTCGGGGGTGACGGTGAACGTGGGCACCGTCAGCGGGGGCACCTCGAAGAACACCGTGCCCGCGGAAGCGCGCGCGGACCTCGACCTGCGCTTCCCCACCAAGGCGCTCGCCGATCAATTGTGGAGCTCGCTGCACCAGGCTGCCGAGTCGCTGGGGGTGGAAGGCGCGCAGGTGAAGGTGGAG
>VFKJ01000798.1 GCA_009885595.1 Myxococcales bacterium
GCCCTGCTCCACCACCCGCCCGCGCTCCAGCACCACGATCTGCTCGGCCCTCTGAATGCTCGCCAGCCGGTGCGCGATCACGATCGCCGTGCGCCCCACCAGCACCTTGTCCAGCGCCGCCTGAACCTCTCGCTCGCTCTCGGGGTCGAGGTTCGAGGTCGCCTCGTCGAGGATCAGCACCGGCGCGTTCGCCAACACCGCGCGCGCCAGGCAGAGGCGCTGCCGTTGACCGCCCGACAGCGTCACGCCTCGCTCGCCCAGCTGCGTGTCGAGCCCCTGCGGCAGCGCGCCGATGAAGTCCCACGCCGCGGCGACCCGGCAGGCGGCCTCCACCTCGGCCGCGGTCGCCTCGGGGCGCGCCACCAACAGGTTCTCCTTCACGCTCGCGGAGAACAGCAGCGGGTCCTGCGTCACCAGGGCGAACTGCGAACGAATCGAAGCAAGGCTCGCGTCCGCCACGTCGACGCCGTCGAAGCGCACCTGCCCGCGCGCCGGCACCTCGAAGCGCAGCAAGAGCGAAGCGAGCGTGCTCTTGCCGCTCCCGCTCTCGCCCACCACCGCGGTCACCTTGCCCATGGGGATCGACAGCGTCACCCCATCGAGCGCCATCCGCTCGCCCCAGGAGAACGCCACGTCGTCGATCGAGATCGCCTGGCGGAGCGGCGCCAGCGCCTTCTTCCCGGTGTGCTCGAGCTCGGGCAGGTGCAGCACCGCCTCGATCCGCTCCAGCGCCGCCGCCGCGCCGATGGCGAACTGGCTCACCCGGCCCAGGTCCTTCGCCGGCTGGTAGACCAGCAACAACGCCCCCAGGAACGAGACCAGCGCCTCGGGCTCGACCGCGCGGGTGGAGAGCGCCCAGGCGAGCGCGCCGCCGATCGCGCACGACGCGAGGATCTCCATGATCCCCGGCACGCCGGCCCGCGCCCACGCCGCCCGCGTCAGCGCCGTCTCTACCGCCGCGGTGCGCCGATGAAACCGATCGAGCTCGGCCGCCTCGGCGTTGAAGGCCTGGATCGTGCGCAGCGCGCCCAGCCCTTCCTGCACCTGCCCCGCGATCCGCCCCAGCGCCGCCTGCCCCTCGCGCGTGCGTCGCATCAGCGCCGCGGTGAGCCGCGAGGCCGGGAACACCGCCACCGGCACCACCAGCAAGGTGATCAACGCCAGCTTCCACGACAGCGAGACCGCCACCCCGGCCAGCACCACGATCTGCAGCGTGTCGCGCAGCCAGCTCGCCACCGTGTAGGTCGCGGCCTGCTCCACCGCCGCCACGTCGGACGTGAAGCGGCTGAGCAGATCGCCCGAGAGCCGGGTGGTGCGCTGCTGCACCGAGAGCGAGAGCAGCCGCTGGAAGATCTTCCGCCGCAGCTCGATCACCACGCGCTGGCCGAAGAGCCCTACGAAGTAGAACTGCCCGAGGTACCCCACCCCCTTGAGCGCGCCGATGATCAACACCGCCACCGGCAGCACGTAGATGGTGTGGGAGGTGTCGAGGGTGCGCAGCGAAGGGAACAGCGCGAAGACCCGCGTCAGCCCGCCTTCCCCACCCGTCAGCAGGAACTGGAGCGCCGGCCCCATCAGGAAGGCGTAGGCCCCGGTGGTGATCGCCACCAGCGCCATGCACCCGAACGCGCTCACCAGAAGAGACGAGTGCGAACGCCCCAGGCCGAAGAGGCGGCGCATTGCGCTGAGGAGGGGTGAGGCCACGCCCCCTGCTCTCTACAGGAAAAGACGGACCATGAAATTCGAGATCAAGGTGAAGTGGACCTCGTGCTGATTTGACGCCTCTGCCCGCGTCCGCTACTCGCGGCGGATGGACGTTCTCGTCGTCGCCGGAGAAGCCTCTGGCGACCAACACGCGGCTGACGCGGTGGCTGCCCTCAAGCAGCTGCGCCCCGACCTGCGCTTCTTCGGCATGGGGGGCCCCAGGCTCGCCGCCCAGGGCGTGGAGCTGATCCACGGCGCGCACGAGATCTCGGTGATGGGCATCGTCGAGGTGCTACCGAAAGTGCCGCGCATCTGGCGGGTGCTGGGCGATCTCGAGCGCGCCGCCAGGGAACGAAGGCCCGCCGCCGCCCTGCTCGTCGACGTGCCCGACTTCAACCTGCGCCTCGCCAAGCGGCTCAAGGCGCTCGGCATCCCCGTCGTCTATTACGTGGCGCCGATGGCCTGGGCGTGGCGCGAGAGCCGCACGAAGATCATCGCCGAGCGCGTCGATCGGCTGCTGTGCATCCTCCCCTTCGAAGAGGACTTCTTCCGCAGCCGGGGCGTGAACGCGACCTACGTGGGAAACCCCGTGGTCGATCAGGTCCCGCCCGCGGCGTCGCCCGCCGAGTTCCGCGAGGCGCTGGGGCTCGCCGTCGAGGGGCCGGTGCTCGCGGTGCTCCCCGGCAGCCGCCGCTCGGAGATCTCCCGCCTCGGCCCCACCCTCGCGGCGGTGAGCGCGAAGGTGCTCGCGCAGCGCCCCGGCACCCGGGTGCTCGTGCCCGTCGCGCCCGGGCTCCCGCACGACTTCGTGCAGGCGCCATTCCTCAAAGCCGGCGTCACCCCCACGTTGATCGACGGCCGCGCCGCGGAAGTGGTGGGCGCCGCCGACGTCGCGCTGGTCGCCTCGGGCACCGCCACCCTGGAGGCCGGGCTGATGCGCCGCCCGCTGGTGGCGGTCTACCGGGTCAACGCCTTGAGCTACGCGGTGGGCAAGCTGCTGGTGCGCATTCCCTTCTTCTGTCTGGTCAACCTGCTGGCAGAGAAGAAGGTGGTGCCTGAGCTGCTGCAGGGCGAGATGACGGTGGAGAAGATCGTCGCCGAGCTCGAGCCGCTCTGGTCCGGCCCCGCGCGCGAGGCCTGCCTCGCCGGTCTCGACACCTTGCGCGCCAGGCTCGGCCCCGGCGGCGCTTCGCAGCGGGTGGCTGAGCATTTTCTCGCACAGGTGGGCAACACCACCGCCTGACCCGTCATGTGGGCGCGGGTGTGCCTGCCAGCGTTTCCAGGGATCTGGGACAGGCCTTGCGGTTGCACAAGGCCGCCCCCATGCACTTCACCACCCCGTCAGAGCGCGCCGTCGAGCACGAGCTTCAGCTGATCTTCCGCCTGTGGGACGCGACCGAAGAAGAGGCCGTCGCCTTCCGCGCCTGGGCCCACGCCCTCGCCGCCGCCTGTGATGGCGAAGACTGCGCGCAGGAGCTCCAGCAGGAGCAGCGCGCTCTTCACGCGAGGCTGGCGGAGGACGCCATCCGGCAGGCGAACCTCGACCTCGAGCTCGTCAGCCGCCGCTTCTTCATGGAGTGGCTCTCGGGTGAAGTCAGCCCCCGCCGCGCGGCGTGAGCCTTCAGGCGGCCGATCGACATTGTTTGCGCACTCGGTGGCCGTTCATGCCGAGCGGAGTCGAGGCACCCACCTGGAAACGTCGTTCGCCCAGCCGCCTTAGTCGCGGGTCATGTCGAACGAGAGATTCGACTCCTGACCTGCGCTGATCACCACCGGCTGCGTCTTCACGCGCGGCCTGGCCAGCGACGGGTCCTCCAGCGTGCACGAGATGCTGTGTTTCCCTTGGGTCAACTCGACGTTCCACTCCGCGAAGGCCTGCCCCTTGAGCCGCTTCCCGTCCACCGCGAGGAAGCAGTACGGCGGCGCGCTCACGTGGAGCTTCCCCTTCTTCAGCACCGCGGACGGCGCAGGCACCGCGAGCACCTTCTTCTCGCCCGCGCTCAGCTTCCAGGTCACCTTCTTCTCCACGCCCGCGCCCCGCACGACGATCGTGTGCTTTCCCGGTGCCAGCTCCAGCTCCTGGGGCGTGCGCCCTGACCTCTGACCGTCGACCAGCACGTCGGCCTCGACGACCGAGGTGACGCTGACGAACGCGGAGAGGACCTCCACCGGCGCCCCCGCGTCGACCACCTCGGCGACGGCGCCCGCATCGACCTCCGCTTCACTTCCGGCGTCGACCTCGGGGAAGACGAAGGCCTCGAGCTTTCCGGGAATCGCGGCGGCGCCTGCGTCGACGATCGCCTCGGGCTTGACCGCCAGCGGTGCTGCCCACGGCTGCCAGAGCGCGAGCACCAGAGCGATGATCAACACCGAGATGCCCGCCAGCGCGATCATCGGCCCCTTCGAGCCCGCAGGCGCGGGCGGCGCCTCGGCGAGCTTCGATTCCAGCCGCGCTGCCTGGGGCGCCGACAGCGGCGTCACCGCGGGAACCTTCATGCTCGGCACCGTCGGCGAGTAGCCCAGCTCGTCGACCTTCGCGGCGTCGACCCGCTGGTCCGGCAGCACCACCAACCCCGCGCCCGAGACCGGCTGCTCCAGCTCGGTCGAGCGCGCGTCGTCCCCCACCTCGCCGACGTCAGCGGCCACCACGCGGAAGAGGCGCAGCAGGTCTTCCTGGCCCACCACCTGCCGCTCGAGCGTGAGGAACTTCTCCAGGTCTTCCTTGAGCGCCAGCGCCGTGGGGTAGCGGCCTTCGACCTCCATGTGCAGGCAGCCACCCAGGATCTGCCGCAGCGGCACCGGCACGTTGGGCCGCAGCTGCTCGATGGGCCGAATGCGCCCGGAGCGCGCGGCGTCGATCTGCTCGATCTCCGTGTTCCCGGGGATCGCGCGCACGTTGGTGAGCAGCTCGTACAGCACCAGCCCCAGCGCGTAGACGTCGACGCGGCGATCGATCGTCTGGCCGGTGATCTGCTCGGGCGACATGTACGGGTACTTGCCCTTCACGAAGCCCGCCTGGGTGCGGTGCAGCGTGCTCGAGGCCTTCGCCACCCCGAAGTCGATCAGCTTCACCACGCCCTGGCGCGACAGCAGGATGTTGTGCGGGGTGACGTCGCGGTGGACGATGTGCAGCGGCAGCCCGTCGGTGCCCTTCGCCTCGTGCGCGTAGTGCAGCGCCGCGGCCGCGTCGGCGACGATGCGCGCGCACAGCTCGGGGCCCATCAGCTCGCCGTGCCGCTCGTGCTCGAGGCTGATGGACATCAGGTCGAAGCCCGACACGTACTCCATCGCCAGGAAGTAGACGCCGTTGACCTGGCCCAGATCGCTGATCTGCGCGATCCCCGGGTGGTGCAGCTGCGCCAGCAGCGACGCCTCGTCGAGGAACATGCGCACGAAGTCGGCGTTGCCGCACAGGTGCGGGTGCGGACACTTGAGCACGCAGACGCCGTTCGGACCCTGGGCCAGCCAGACGTCGGCCATCCCGCCGGAGCCGATCTTCTTCTCGAGGGTGTACTTCCCGAGTCGTTGGGCCATGGGGTCTGGCCTGATTACCACGACGGCAGCTCAGGCTGGCCTGCCGCAGTAAGCTGCCCCCATGAGATTTCCCCTGCAGACGCTCGGTCTCGTGCTGGCCCTGGCCCACCCCGCCGCGGCCCAGCAGGCAGGTCGCGATGGCGGCACCGACCTGCTGGTGAAGGGCGGCGAGCTGCTGGGCACCGGGGCCGCCCGGGTCACCCAGGGCGTGGGCAAGGCGCTCACCAAGGAAGGCGAGACCACCGGCGTCGCGGTCGGAGAAGGCACCGGTAAGCTCGCCGACGGGTTGATCAAGGGGCTGGGCAAAGGCCTGGGGGCGAAGGGAGGCGCAGCCCCCTCCCGCCCGCCCGCGCTTGACGAGGTGGTGATCGACGAGAGCCTCACCTCCCTGGGCGTGAAGGGGGCGCGGTTGAGCCGCAGACCCGACGGGGTGCGGGTCGAACTGCTGCTGGCCAAAGAGCTGGCCACCGGCCTGGCGGTGGTCGCCTTCGACACCGCGGGCAAGGTGGTCGGGCGCGCCACCCGCGACACCCAGAAGCTGCTCGACGGCGACAGCCTCACCTTCTCGTTCGCCGTCGAGGTCGACCTGAACAAGGCGGCCTGGTTCAGGTTGCAGTAATCACGGGAGGGAGGACCACGGCGGTCCTGGTCGTCGGAGGGCGGGGAGAGCACGGAAGGGCGTGGTGATGGCGGGTCCCGCTCCGTGCTCGCGCCAAGCAGGCCCCTCTGCGCGGAAAAAGATCCGCACGGGCCGAGGTGGAGGGCGTTCCGGATTGGCCCGAGAGCGAAGGGGTCCGGCTCATGGATTTTGTTTACAAATGCTGACTTGGCGAGGGCGACTCGACCAAACGGCCGCTCACCTCCACCAGAATTCACCGCGGTGATTCGCTAACCGTTCATTTGTAAATAAAATCCATGAGTCCGACCCCTTCGCGCCCAGAGCTGCTCGCTTTGTTCCCTGAGGAGACCTGATCGAAGCCACGTCAAGCGCGTCACAAGATGTCGCGCGCCACGGGGCCAGCGCGATACGTGCAGCGCGGCCACGCCCACTCACTGCTGCGTTCCCCGAGGCTGTTGGCCTCTTCAGGGAGAGAGGGCGCCGCGTATCAGTGCCCTGAACGCTCAGCCCTTCAACAACTCCCGCCCGCCTTCGAAGACGAACTGCACGGCGATCGCCGCGAGGATGAGCCCGAAGATGCGCTCGAGGATGGCGATGCCCGTCTGCTTGAGCACCCGCTTCACGTGGTGGGCGTTGCGAAGGGTCAGGTAGGCCAGCCCCATGGTGATCACGATCGACGCGATCACCGGCACCGTGCCGTCCAGGCCGGGGTGCTGCGCCATCAGCACCATCACCGTGGCGATGGCGCCTGGCCCCGCGAGCAAGGGCATCGCCAGGGGCACGATGGCGATGTCTTCCTGAGCGCTGCCTTCCGCGGTCTCCGCCTCGCTGGTCTTGGTGCCGGGGCGCTGCGCGCGAAGCATGTCGAGCGCCGTCAACATCAACAACAGCCCGCCCGCCACCCGGAACGCCGCCAGCGTCACCCCGAACACCTGGAACACCACGGTGCCGAAGAGCGCGAAGAAGCAGAGGATGAGCCCGGCCGTCACGCTCGCGCGCAACGCCATGCCCCGGCACTTCTCGGGCGAGTCCTTGGCCGTCATCGCCACGAAGAGCGGCACCACGCCGATCGGGTCGACGATGAAGAGCACCGCCGGCAGCGCGAGCGCAAAAGCAGCCAGCATCACGTCACACGGTGAAGCGCAGCTTCCACACCATCGTGATCGCCTCGAGGAAGATCTTCCGGCTCATCTTCGACTGCCCCACCCGGCGGTCCTCGAACACGATCGGCACTTCCTTGACGGTGAAGCCCTTCTTGAGCGCGCGGTAGGTGAGCTCGATCTGGAACGCGTAGCCGCTCGACTGCACCGCGTCGAGATCGATGGCCTCGAGCACGCGGCGGTTGAAGCACTTGAAGCCGCCGGTGAGATCCCTGACCTTCACGCCCAGAATGGTGCGGGCGTAGAGCGAGCCGCCCTGGCTGAGCAGCTGCCGCGACACCCCCCAGTTCACCGTGCCCCCCCCGGGCACGTAGCGGCTGCCCAGCGCGATGTCGGCGCCGCTGACCGCGGTGTCGATCAGCCCCGGCAGGTAACGCGGGTCGTGGCTGAAGTCGGCGTCCATCTCGATCACGTAACGGTACTGGTGCTCCAGCGCCCAGCGGAACGCGTGCAGGTACGCGCGGCCCAGGCCCTGCTTCTTCTCGCGGTGGAGCACCTTGATGCGCGGCTCCTTCGCGGCGAGCTCGTCGGCGAACTGGCCGGTGCCGTCGGGGCTGTTGTCATCGACCACCAGGATGTCGACGCGGGGATCCGCCTGCAGCACCGCCGCGCTGATGGGGCCGAGGTTTTCGCGTTCGTTGTACGTGGGGATGATGACGAGAGCCGGGTTCATGACGCCGGGGCCTGTACCACCCAAAACTCAGCTGCGGAACATCTGACGGCGCATCGAGACGTTCACCAAGAGCCCGATGCCGATCATCACGCTCACCATCGAGCTGCCGCCGTAGCTCATCAGCGGCAGGGTGATGCCGGTGATCGGCAGCAGGCCCGTCACCATTCCGATGTTCTCGAACACCTGCCAGAAGATCATCGCGCACAAGCCGACGGCCAGGAACGCGCCGAAGCGTTCCTTGGCGGCGAGCGCCACCCCCAGTCCTCCGATCAGGAGCACCCCGTAGAGCAAGAGCAAGAGCAGGCAGCGGCCGAAGCCCTGCTCCTCGGCGTACACGCTGAAGATGAAGTCGGTGTGCTGCTCAGGCAGGTAGCGCAGGCCCGTCTGGGTGCCCTTGGTCCACCCCTTGCCGCCCCAGCCGCCGCTGCCCACGGCGATCTTCGACTGCATCGCGTGGTAGCCGGTGCCCTTCAGATCCGTGGTGGGGTCGAGCCAGCCCGAGATGCGCGCGTCCTGGTGCTTCTTGAGCTTGTGCCGCAGCACCGTGAAGCGCGGCTCGGGCTGCTCGCGGATGTAGTCGTTCCACAACACCCCGAAGCCGATGGCGCAGATGAGCCCGAAGACGATCGACACCGGCAGCGACGGCTTGCTGAAGAGGATCACCGTCACCGCGGTGAAGGTCATCATCAGCGCGGTGCCCAGGTCGGGCTGCACCAGCACGATGCCGATCGGCACCAACGCGATCACCCCCGCCGGGATCAGCCGCAAGAAGCCCTGCGCGGGCTGGTTGGGCCGATCGTCGTCGTGAAAGTACTTCGCCAGCATCAGCACCATGCCCAGCTTCATGAACTCGGCGGGCTGAATGCGAAACGGGCCCAGCACGAACCAGCTCTCCGCGCCCTTGGCGGTGTGGCCGAACCACTTGAGCGCGATCAGCGCCACGATGTTGAGCACGTAGAGCGGCACCGTCGCCCGCTGAATGAGCCGGTAGTCCACGAGCGAAATCACCACCACCAGGGTGATCCCCACCGCGAGGTAGAGCAGCTGGCTCGTCCACACCGGCGCGTTCGGGGGCCGTGAGGCCGACACGAGGTTGTAGATGCCCACCGCCGCCGTCATCAGCACGCCGAAGACGAGCACCCAGGGCACGTTGGCGGTGGCGCGCGGTTGAACTCGCAGCTCCATCAGTGGCCCCCTTCGCCCGCGGGCGGCTGCGGCTCACCCGGGCTGGGCGGCTCGGGCTTCACGTCGGGGGGCGGCGGCGCAGGCGTGGCAGCGAGCTCCTTGGGCAGCGGAGGCTCGAGCCCCGCCCCCACGTCCCGGGTGGGCGGCTCCTGCTTCGCAAGGCCAGTGCCGGGCGCGTCCTTCGGGGGTGTCAGCGGAGGCGCCAGCACCGGCGCCCTCCCGGGCGGCGCCTTCGGCGGCTGGTACTCGAGGCCGAAGGCCTCGGCGTCGGTGCGCTTGAGCTCGAAGTACTTCTTGATGATCGCGCCCGCGGTCGGCGCCGCCTCCGCGCCGCCAAAGCCGCTGTGCTCGTTGAGCACCACCACCACCAGCTCAGGGTCGTCCGCGGGCGCGAACGAGGCGAACCAGGCGTGGTCGCGCAGCCAGTACGAGAGGTCCTTCGTCTTCACGCGCACCGCGCCGATGCGGGCGACCTGTGCGGTGCCGGTCTTGCCCGCCACCACCACGTCGGGCAGCCGCGCGCGGAAGCCGGTGCCGCCGGGCTCGTTCACCACCCCGATGAGGCCCGCGATCAAGGTCGCCTTCTGCTCCGGGGTGATCAGCACCTCGCGCACCAGCTTGGGCTTGAACTCCTCCACCACTTCCCCTTCGGGCGTCTCGATGCGTGGGACGATCTGCGGCTGGTACAGGTGGCCGCCGTTGGCGATGGTCGCGTACAGCATCGCCAGTTGCAGCGGGGTCACGTTCACGTCGCCCTGCCCGATGGAGGTGTTGAGCGCCATGCCCTTGGTGTA